>DASRJW010000131.1 GCA_035649275.1 Candidatus Krumholzibacteriia bacterium | reverse complement strand
CGCTGCCGCGCCCATAGCGCAGACGCCAGACCCCGGGCGCTCCTCCTGGGCTCGCGTCGACGAGGCGCACGGGCGCCAGCGGGTTGGTGACGTCCACCACCCAGGGCGCCTGGGCGAAGCCGGCGAGCTCGTAGCTTTCCTGCGCGAAGAGTGGCCGCCGGCTCCAGCGCAGCTTGCCTGCTTCGGGACCGCGGCTCGGGAGCACGAGCGGCCGGTCCCAGATCACGTCGAACTTGACGAAGGGAGTGTTGTCCGAGGCAATCCCAGGCAGCCAGTCGAGCAGCGAGAGGCGCAAGTTGTTGGATGGCGCCAACCGCACTGCAAAGGTGGTGTAGCTGTTCGGCGGTCGGCTGAACAGCTGGGACCAGCGGATGTCGCCGACATCGATGCTGTTCAGACGCACGTCCACGGCGTGCCGGCCGGAATCGAATTCCTTGGCGCTGACGCCCACACGCAGCTGCGCGTCCGGCGTCGCGGCGCCGCCGAGATCGAGCTCGAAGGGATAGAAGATCGGGTTGTTGGCCCGGATTTCGTCCCAGAACCAGAGATCGTCACAGGTCCCGAACTGCAGATCCTCCTCGAAGTGCTGCCGGGTCCAGCCGCTGCGCACCAGATCCGGCGGCGTCCCCGGTTCGGGAGAGGAGACGGTGGCGGCGCGCAAGCCCTGCGGCACGGCGCCCCAGACGAGCCAGGCGAACTGCGAGCGGTCGTAAGGGTTCTGGGCGTGGAGCAGCGAGTCGGCCCGTAGCCCGGTGAGATCCATGTACTCCTCCGGACCGAGGGCATAGAAGGAGACCGTATCCTGCGTGTCGAAGCTGGCGTCCCCCTCGCCTTGCACCCAGAGCGGCACCTCTTGCAGGGCGTAATCGCCTTGCCAGCTCGCCGGCGTCGAGTCGGCGCGCAGCGGGATCGGTGCCCAGGTATCGACGAAGAGCTGCAGCGTCCTCGGATCGAGGTTCGACAGTTCCGTATCCCCGAGAGCCAGGCGCAAGCGGTCGTAATTCAGAACGTAGAGGCCGGTGCGCGGCACCCGCAGGCGCAAGCGGCGGTCGGGGAGCGCCGCCGTCCCGACGCGGCTCTTCTGCACCTCGAAGCGCGTTTCCCAGCGTCCGGCAGTGGCGGCATTGACGAAGGCGCGGTGCAGGGGCTCCGCCGCGAGCGGACCCTGCTGCAGGCGCGGCCGCTCGGCGAAGCGAAGGCGGACACGGGCGCTGCGCACCAAGGTGGCGCCGCCCGAGGATTCGAAGAGGAGCGGCGTGAAGGCGATCGTCACCAGGTCCCGGCCGCGGAGCTTGCCGCCCGGAATCAGGCGCACGGCGCTCGCCGGTTCGCTGCCGCTCCAGGTGAGCGGTTCTGCTTGCGAAGGGCTCTCGCCGGGAGCAGCAGACACGCGCGGCGCCACCGCATCGGGGAAGCGCTCCCGTTCTTCCCCGAGGACCTCGAGGCTGGCCCCGCGCGGCCCGGGGACGGCGACGAGAACGGTGCGCTGGAAATGGATCGGCAAGCCCGGGGTGCCCGCCCAGGCGAAGTGCGGCAGGTAGAGCTCGCGCTCGCGGCGCTCCGGCGTCGGGGCGCGCAGCACGAGCTCGACGCCTTGATCGTCGTCGCTCACGACTTCGAGCCACTCTTCCACGGCGGGCGCACGGTCACGAGCCTGGACGAAGAAGGCGAAGGCGACGAGGCAGAAGCAGGCGCCGGCGAGAGCGACGGCGCGGCGACGGGGGACGACGGGGCGTTGCCCCGGGTGCGGCATCGAAGACTCCTCCTTGGAGGAGCAGGGCCTCAAGGGTTCGGCGGGAGAGACCTACGGCCGACGAGCGGCGGGCTCTCTGGTGCGGCTTCGTCCACGAGGAGAATCGGGAAGCCGTCCCGGATCGGGTACAGGAGCCGGCAGCGCGGGCAGCGTACCGACTTCCCCTCCCCGTCCTCGGCCAAGGGGCCCTTGCATTGCGGGCAGGCAAGGACCTCGCGGAACTCGCGCACGATCATGGCACCTCCGCGCCGCGGAAGCAACTCGTCCCGGCGTCGGGCGGCGCAACGCCCGTGCCACCCGGCGAGGGCTACAGGGGTGTCTCCGCGTCCGAGAAGACCCCCATGTGCATG
Organism: Candidatus Krumholzibacteriia bacterium; assembly: GCA_035649275.1. Lineage (NCBI taxonomy): Bacteria > Candidatus Krumholzibacteriota > Candidatus Krumholzibacteriia > Candidatus Krumholzibacteriia bacterium. The sequence continues at coordinate 126,222 of DASRJW010000131.1, read as the reverse complement.
TATTTCTCGAAGCGAGTCTCCAGGAGGGTTTCTGTCGGCACGCCCTCCAGACGTTCCAGCTCTTCCCCGATCGTCCGCTCGAGGATCACCCCCATCGCTTCCGGGTCGCGATGCGCGCCCCCCTTGGGCTCTTCGACGACGCGGTCCACGAGCTGCTGCTTTTCCAGGTCCCGCGCCGTGAGCCGCAACGCTTCCGCCGCCCGCGGCGCCTGCGCCCGGTCGCCCCAGAGGATGGCGGCGCAGCCTTCGGGGGAGATCACCGAGTAGATCGAGTTCTCCAGCATGAGGATGCGATCTCCCACCGCCAGGGCCAAGGCCCCGCCGCTGCCGCCTTCGCCGATGATCACCACGACGATGGGGACGGGGATGCGCACCATTTCGCGCAGGTTGCGCGCGATCGCTTCGAACTGACCGCGCTTCTCCGCGTCCACACCGGGATAGGCCCCCGGCGTGTCCACGAAGGTGACGATGGGGCGCGAGAACTTCCCGGCCAGCTGCATGAAGCGCAGCGCCTTGCGATAGCCCTCCGGATGGGGCATGCCGAAGTTGCGCAGCAAGTTCTCTTTGGTGTCCCGGCCCTTCTGATGGCCGAGCACCATGACCTGCCGGCCGCAGAGGAGCGCCATGCCGCCGACGATGGCGCGGTCGTCACCGAATTGTCGGTCCCCGTGCAGCTCGGTGAACTCGGCGCACACGAGGCGGATGTAATCCAGGGTGTAGGGCCGGCGCGGGTGCCGGGCGAGCTGCACGCGCTGCCAGGCGCTGAGGTTGGAGTAGACCTCGCTCAGCAGCCGATCGGCCTGCTTCTCCAGGGACTCGAGCTCGCGCGTCACGTCCATGCCCTTGGTGCTGGCCAGCTCGCGCAGCTCGTGGATCTTCGTCTCCAGCTCGACGACGGGACGTTCGAATTCCAGGATATCGCGTTGCATACCTCGTCCAGCGGGGCCCGCCGGACCACCCGGCAGTGCACCGCCGGTCAGTGTAATGCCCGGCTCAGAGATGGAAAAGGTAGAAGAAGTTGAGCTCCCGGCCCACCTTGCCGTCCTCGTCGGCGTTGCCCAGGAGATCCCGGAGGAGGAAGCGCACGTGGCTGCCCCCGTTGAAGCTCCATTGCACCCCGGCGTGCAGGAAGCCACGGTTGGCGTCGTCCGGGTCGTCGAGGCCGAAGTCGTATTCCCCGAGGAGGCCGAAGTGGCTGCCGATGCTCTCCACCACGTTGGCGAAGAAATCGATGGAGCGGGAGCCCTCGAACGAGTAGTTGAGGCCGCCGGAAAGGGCGGTGAGGAGGGGCCACTCCTGCGCCGCCAAGTGCAGGCTGCCGACGCCGTACAGGCCGAGGGACTTGTACTCGTAGCGGTCCGCTTCCTCCAACCACGAGCCATGCCCCTGGGAATCGAAGCCGAACGCCAGGGAGGGCACGCCTTGCGTGTCGAGGAGGAGGAGCTGCGCCTGGATGCCGGGAATCGGATTGGCGTCGATGGGACCTTCGCCCAGCACTTCCTGCATCCCGTAGGAAAGACCGAAGTGCAGGCGCTCGAAGATGCCGACGGTGAAGTAGGAGAGGACGCTTCCCGACGGGCCGGCGCCGATCTCCCAGCGGGCGTACGCGTGGCCCAAGGCTTCCGCCGTCGGGGTGTCGATGGCGCGGGTGTCGGCTTGCAGTGCAGGCGCGAGGCTGCCAAGGCTGGCGAGAAACGCCCAGGCGAGCGCCGGGAAACGCTTGCCGCCCATCCACCCCTCCCCTGCACCGGCACCGCAGCCGCTTACCGTGCAAGCGCTATCACCAGGGGGGGCGACTGTCAACGGCGGCTGCACCCGCGTTGGGTCTTGGCCCGCGCGCAGGTCCACGGCCCGGGACGCCACCGTTTACCAGACCCTGTACCGCGCTGAGGTCGCAGCGCAGGCGCACGTTCTCCGCTCCGAGCAGCTGGCCGAGGGCGTCGAGGAGGGGCCGCGAGGGCGCCACCTTCACGTTGCGCGCCCGCAGCGCCAGGTCTTGCTCGCCGCCGTGCAGCCGCAGGCGCACCTCGCACTCGCCGGGATGGGCTCCGAGCAGCTCGCGCAGGCGATCCAACGCCTGCCGATCGAGCCGCGTCAGGTCGACGGCGAGATCGACACCCCGACCCAGACGCTGGATCGCCTCTTCCAGACCGAAGACGTGCTCGCAGAGAAGCTTGGTCTCCTGCTCCTCGCGGACGTTCACCCGCCCGCAGACGACGACCACGGCGTCGTTGGCAAGTCGCGTCCCGTAGCGCTCGTAGACGCTGGAGAAGACCAGGAGCTCCGCGGTGCCGACGAAGTCTTCCAGCTTCACGAAGGCCATGGGCTTGCCCTTCTTGTCGGCGATGACGCGGCTCGACACCACGGTGCCCGCGAGGGCGGTGAAGGCATTCTCCTCCGCCTCCTGGAGCTCCAGCGTCGTGCACGGCGCCAGCGAGCGGAGCAGGTGCTTCTGTCCCTGCAGCGGGTGGCCGCTCAGATAGAAACCCAGCACCTGCTTCTCCTGGGCGAGGCGGGTGCCCTCGTCCCAGTCGGGAGACGGCGGCAGCGGCGGCTCCATGTCGGCGGCGTTGCTGCCCGCATCCTCGCCGAAGAGCGAGGCCTGGCCGCGGGCGCGATCCCCTTGCAGGCGTTGCCCGCGCTCCACCGCCAAGTCGAGGCCCGCCAGCTTCTGGGCCCGATTGCCCGGCAGTGAATCCATGGCGCCGGCGGCCACCAAGCTCTCCAGCATGCGCCGGTTCCAGGAGCGCGCCTCGACGCGGGCGCAGAAGTCGAAGAGGGAGCGGAAAGGTCCGCCCTCGTCGCGGGCCTGCACGATGGCCTCGATGGCGCCGGAACCGACGTTCTTCACTGCCCCGAGGCCCGGCAGGATGGCGCCGTCGCGGACGCGGAAATCGACGTAGCAAGTGTTCACGTCCGGCGGCAGCAGGGGGACGCCGCGCCGCCGGCAGTCCTCGATGAGCACGACGATGCGGGCGGTGTCGCTCATCTCCGAGCTCAGCGACGCCGCCAGGTATTCCGCCGGGTAGTGCGCTTTCATGTACGCCGTCTGCACCGAGATCACGGCGTAGGCCACGGAGTGCGACTTGTTGAAGCCGTAGCCGGCGAAATGCTCGATCTGCTCCCAGATGCTCTCGGCCAACACGCGGTCGACTTCGCCGCGCACCGCTCCTTGCACGAAGCGGGAGCGCTGCGCCTCCATGACGTCGCGCTTCTTCTTCCCCATCGCCTTGCGCAGCAGGTCCGCCTCGCCCAGGCTGAAGCCAGCGAGCTCGCTGGCGATGCGCATCACTTGCTCCTGGTAGAGGATGACCCCGTACGTCTCCCGCAGGATCTCCACCAGCTTGGGATGCAACGACTCGAGCGGCCGCCGGCCGTGCTTGCGCTCGATGAAGTCCTGCACCATGCCGCTCTTCAGCGGCCCCGGGCGGAAGAGCGCGTTGATGGCGGCGATGTCCTCGAAGCGGTCCGGAGCGATCTTGCGCAGCAGGTCCCGCATGCCCGCCGATTCCAGCTGGAAGACGCCGACGGTGTCCGCCTGGCGCAGCAGCGCATAGGTGCCCGGATCGTCCAGGGGAATGCGCCGCCAGTCGATGTCGATGCCGTGGGTCTCGCGCACCCGCTGCACCGCCATCTCCAGCACCGTGAGAGTGCGGAGCCCCAGGAAGTCGATCTTCAGCAGCCCCACGTCTTCCAGGGCGGTCATGCCGTATTGGGTGGTGACCTCGTCCTTCTGCGAGCGGTAGAGCGGCACGTGGTGCACCAGCTCCGTCGGCGTGATGACGATGCCGGCGGCATGGATGGAGGCGTGGCGCACCAGACCTTCGAGGATCTCGGCGATCTGCAGCAGCTCGTGCTGCGGGTGCACGGGGTTCCGCATCTCCCCAAACTCGGTGACCGTGTCCAGCGCCTTGCCGAGGGTCATCCCCGGCAGGGTGGGGATCATCTTGGCCAGGCGGTCGGTCTCGGCGTAGGAGAGGCGCAGCACGCGGCCCACATCGCGTACCACGGCCCGCGCCGCCATGGTACCGAAGGTGATGATCTGGCAGACGTTGTCGCGGCCGTACTTCTGCTTGACGTACTCGATCACCTCGCCGCGGCGCTCGTCGAAATCGATGTCGATGTCCGGCATGGAGATGCGCTCGGGATTGAGGAAGCGCTCGAAAAGCAGGCCGTGCTGGATCGGATCCACGTCGGTGATGCCGAGGCAGTAGCACACCAGGCTGCCGGCGGCGGAGCCGCGTCCCGGGCCGACGGCGATACCGCGCTCGCGGGCGGCGCGGATGAAATCGGCCACGATGAGGAAGTAACCGGCGAAGCCCATGCGGGCGATGACGTCGAGCTCGTAGCGCAGGCGCGCCTCGAGTGCGTCGCCTCCCTCTGGGTAGCGCCCCTGGAAACCCCGCCGCGACTCCGCTTCCAGGTAGGCTTCCGGGCTCGCGAACCCCGGGGGAATGGGGAAATGGGGCAGGAGGAAGCGGCCGAGCTCCAGCTCCAGATGGCAGGCGTCCGCCGCCGCGAGAGTGTTCTCCAGGTACTCCGGGTGCTCCGGCACCAGCTGCAGCATCTCGTTGGCACTCTTGAAATAGAGCTCCTGACTCTGGAAGCGGAAGCGTTGCGGATCTTCCCGATCCTTCCCGGTCTGGATGCAGAGCAGCACGTCGTGCGCCTCGGCGTGCCCCCGTTGCAGATAGTGGCTGTCGTTGGTGATCAGGATCGGCGCGCCCGTGGCCGCGGCCAGCTCCGGCAGCCGGGCTCCTACTTTCGCCTCCGCCGGGATGCCGTGCTGCTGCAGCTCCAGGTAATAATGTTCGCGGCCGAAGATCTCCTGATGTTCTTGGACGCAGCGAACCGCGGCGTCGAAGCGGTCGGCCAAGAGGAGCTGGGGCACCTCGCCCTTGAGACAACCGGAGAGCGCGAGGAGTCCATCGCCGTGCGCCGCGAGCAACTCTCGGTCGATGCGCGGCCGGAAATGGAAACCGGTGAGGAAACCCTCGGAGGTGAGCTTGAGGAGATTGCGGTAACCCTTGTCGTTCCGCGCCAGGAGCACCAGATGGTAGTAGTCGGCCCACTGGCGCGGCTTCTCCCGCCGCGAGCCGTAGGCGACGTAAGCCTCACAGCCCAGGATGGGGCGGATGCCTGCGGCCCGCGCCGTCTTGTAGAACTCGATGGCGCCGAAGAGATTGCCGTGATCGGTGAGGGCCAGCGCCGGCATCTCGAGCTCTCGCGCCCGGCGCACCAGGGCCGGGAGGCGCTGCGCCCCATCGAGGAGACTGAAATCCGAATGCGTGTGCAGGTGGACGAAGCCCGGCATCTTTTTTTCTCGCGCCTTCTCTGTCTCCCGGGGGCTCCCGCGCTCCTCCGGCAGCGCTCCCCTCAAGGGAGGGTGAACTCCCAGCTGCGCTCGCTCTGATTGCCGACGCGATCCTCGGCGCGCATCACCAGCCGATGGGCACCGGCAGCGAGCGGTCGCGTCGGGTGGAGGCGCACGCGGCCGCTCTCTGGGTCCCACTCCGGGATCGCCACCACGCCATCGATGTGCGCTTGCAGGTCGCCATCACCGAGGTCGCTGCCGGCGTCGGCGACGAAGCACTGCAACTGCGGCGGCGCGCCCCGCCGTGGCAGGCAGCGGAAATCCCGCAGCACCGGAGGCGTCGAGTCGCGCAGCACGGCGAAGATGCCGAGAGCACTGCTCTCCCCTACCAGCTCCCCAGCCTCGTTCGGCGCCGCCAGGAAAGTGAGCTGCCCGCGCTCCCAGACGAAAAGCCCGATGCCGCCTTGGGCACCTGCGGCTGCCGGCGTCGCCGCCGGGACGACATGGACGCGGACCGGCGCATCCAGCGCCGCGGTGCGCGGTTCTGCCACCACGCAAGGTCCCGCCGGGCGCAGCTCCGGCCCCAGCCCCAAGGCAGCGGGATCGGTGTCGCGTAGCCGCAGCGCGATCGTTTCCAGCAGCGTCTGCCGCTCGAACTCGAAGCGTAGCGACGGATGCAGGTCGATACGGCGGGCCCGACCGCGGCGCAGGATGCGCGCCTGCAATTCCTCCTGCAGTATCGCACGGCGGCCGTCGCTCGCGGTGGCTTCCACCGCGAGGCCGTCGAAATCCTCCAGATCCTCCACCGCGGCGGACCAGGCATAGCGCTTGTCGCCCGTCTGCCGCAGCGGTCCCACCTCGCGGCGCTTGCCGTTGTTCGCCAGGAGCGCCAGGCGCGGCGGCGCGCTCAAGATCGCTTCGGGCTCGATGCCGATCTCGAGGAGGCCGTAGCGCCACTGGTTCGTGACCCGCAGGGCGAACTTGCCTTGTCGCTCCGGGCGCGCCGGCGCGCCGGTGGCGAGAGCCTGCAGCCCGGAAGGATCGGTGACCCGGGCCCGAAAGACGAGGGGACTCTTGCCATCCCAGGCGATCGCCGCGCGCCAGGTGTGGCGCCTTTCTCCGGCGCGCCATGGCAGCGTGGTCCAACCGCTTTGGGGGTCGCGCGACTGCTGCAGGCGGAGCTCGAGACTGTCGCCGTCGGCGTCGCTCGCCGTCACTCCGAGCTGCACCGAGTCCCCGACCACCTGCACCTGCAGCGGCTCGAGCTGCGGCACGCTGCTGGCGAGAAAGGAAAAGCGCATCTGGCGCGACTGCCCGGCGACGTCCGCCACCTCCACCTCCACCTCGTGAGCTCCCGGCGCCAGCAGCGAGGGATCGTCGAGACCGGCGGCCTCGGGGATCCCGGCGATCACCTGCCCTCGCCCGGCCGCGGCGGCGGCCTCGCGCCCGGGCAGCCGGCTCGAAGCACGGGCGAAGAGGAGGAAGTAGCGGCGGTCGTGCCGCCACAGCTCCTCCTGGTCGTAATCCAGAACGATCTGATGGTTGTCGGCGTAATCGAAGCGCTCGTGCACGGCACGAAACAGCGGCCGCCCGTCGACGCGCACCTCGTAGCGATAAGGCACTTGCTGGTGCCCCGGCGCGGCGCGATCGAAGGCGCGCACAGCGAAGCCCAAGCGCCCGGCGGCGCGCAGCGGCCGGACCGGCGGCGCCTCCAGAACCACGGGTTCGCTCCCGCCTTCCACGTGTGCCTGGGCATCGAGAGGCAGGATCTCCACCGCTTGCAGGGTGGGCAGCACGGCGTCGTCGACAGCGAAGCCGCGGTTCTGCGGGTTGGTGGCCACGTCGCCATCGCGCACCTCGAAGTGCAGGTGCGGGTAGCCGACGCCGGTGTCGCCGCTCCAGGCCACGATCTGGCCGCGCTGCACCCGGATCTCTTGCGCCGGAAGCTGCACATCGAAGGTGTAGCGGCCGCGCTGCACCTGTTCGCGCCAGGCCCGTTCGGCCATAGGGGCGGCGAAACCATCCAGGTGCGCGTACACCACCAGCGGGCCGTCGTCGAGCTGCACGTAGAGAGCCTTGCCGAAACCGAAGGGGGACATGCGCAGGCGCGCCACCCAGCCGTCGCCGACGGCGCGGCAGGCGATGCCGGTCCTGCCCCCGGTGCCGAGATCGATGCCGGCGTGGATGTGGGTGCGCCGTGGCTCGCCGAAGCTGCTGGTCAACGTCCGCGGGGCGTCGAGAGGCCAGTCGTAGTCCGCCGGCGCTGCCAGCGCGGCGAGCAACCCCACACCCACGAATGCTGCGAGAGCACCCATCCCCGCACCTCGACCCCAGTGAGCGCTCGTCCCTGGAAGACACGAAAAGGTAGAGCGCGCCAGACGGCGCGCGCCGTGCGGGGAATACCATCCACTGCGCGCGAGCGTCAAGCGCCGCCGCTGCCGCCGCTCCTCCGCTTGCCCCAGGCTCCCCCCTGTGCTAATTTCGGCCGTTCGAGTGACGCCGGCCCTCGCGCGGCGAGACCGCGTGCAGCCCGTGCCGAGCCTCGCCGCACCGTCGCTCCGTCCGCGCGGCGGCGCCCACGACCCAGGAGTGCGCACCATGCTCAAGCAACTGCGCTCGCAGCGCACGATGAAGACGGTCATGTGGGTGATGGCCGGCGTCTTCGTCATCGGCTTCCTCTTCCTCGGGCAAGGCCTCAATGTCGGCAGCGGCGGGGGCGGCCAGACGCAGGGCAACCTGGCGGCGGTGGTGAACGGCGTCAAGGTCCCCTACGAGACCTACAACAACCGCGTGACCCAGCTCGCGGAGGGCGAGCGCGCCCGTTCGAGCCGCGACGATCTCAGCAGTGCCGACTACGAGCGCTTGGAGAGCCAGGCCTACCAGGGCCTGGTGACCGAGGTCCTGGTGCGCCAGGAGGCGCAGCGGCTGGGCCTGCGCGCGGACGACAACGAGATCGTTGCCTACCTGGAGAACAACCCGCCCCCCTTCGTGCGCCAGAGCTTCACCGATGAACAGGGCAACTTCGACGCCCAAGCCTTCCGCCACGCCCTGGACGATCCGAACACCGACTGGCGCGCCGCCGAGGCGTACGTGCGCGATCTGCTGCCGACGCTCAAGCTCCAGCAGATGGTCGCCGCCGGCGTCACGGTGAGCGAAGTCGAAGTGCGCGAGGAGTTCGTGCGCCGCACCCTGCGTTCCACGGTGCGCTACATCGGCAAGCGCTGGAGCGACATCCCGCAGGACACCGCCACGCCCAGCGACGAGGAGCTGCGGCGCTTCCACCAGGAACACCCCGAGCTCTTCTCGCAGGGGGAGCAGGTCCGCGTCGAGGCGCTCCGGGTGGCGAAGAAGGCGAGCGCCGAGGATCAGGACGAACTGCGGCGCGACGCCGCCAAGATCCTCGACGAACTCCACCGCGGCGTGACCACGGATTTCGCCGCCCTCGCCGGGATCTACTCGGAGGACCCGAGCGCCAGCCAGGGTGGTTCCATGGGCTGGGTGCGACGCGGCTTCCTCCCGGCGGTGGTGGACGAGGCGGTGTGGGAGTTGCCCGTCGGCGGGCGCACGGCACCGCTGCTGGCGGAACGTGGCCTCTACATCGTGCAAGTGGACAGCTCCCGCACCGCCGCGGACGGACAGCACGAGCTCTACTTGCGTCAGCTCTTCTTGCAACTCAAAGCGAGCGCTACCACCGAGGACAGCCTGCGGACCTTCGCCTTCCAGCTCGCCGACGCGGCCCGGAAGGATTTCGCCGGCACGGCGCAGAAGTACGGCCTCACGCCGGAGAAGCTGGAGCCCATCACGGCGAGCACCTTCATCTCCGGCTTCGGCTTCTCGCAGCGCCTGCACGACTGGGCGTTCGCGGCCTCACCCAACGACGTGGGCGGCCCCTTCGGCAACGACGAGGCGATTCTGGTTCTCCGGGTGCTGGGGAAGGATCCGCCGGGGCTCGAGGACTTCGAGACCGTGCGCCCGCGGGTGCAGAGCGGTTTCCTGGAGCAGAAGCGCAAGGACGCCGTCCGCGCCATCCTGACGGCGGTGACCCAGGAGATGGCCGCAGGACGGACGCTGGACGAGGCGGCTCGCAACCACGGCCTCGAAGTGAAGACACCGGAACCCTTCACTTTCTACGAGAGCGTTCCCGACGTGGGCGGGGCCAACGAGTTCACCGCCGTCGCCACTGCCCTCGAGCCGGGGAAAACGAGCGGCGTGGTGGAAACGACGACGGGAGCTTTCATCGTCCAGCTCCTGCGGCGGGATCCGTTCGACGAGGCCAAGTACCAGGGGGCGCGGGAGATGCACTTTCGCACCCTGTTCGACCGGCAGGTCAGCATGCTCCTGCAGAGCTGGGTGGAGAACCTGCAGAAGGCGGCGAAAATCCAGGACCGCCGCGGCCCGCGGGTGTAGAGCGCGCCCCACGAGCACCACGACCATCGACGCGTCCCTCGACCACGCCTTCGTGCCCGCGTGTTTGCGTTTTGAGGCCCCATGGGCTTGGCCGCGAGGCAGCCGCGCCGGCAGGGGAGGAATCGACTGAAACGTCGTTCGGGCATGGCTTTCGTCGTCATCGGCGTTGCTTTTCTCGCCATCTCCCTCTCCGGCCAGCGCGCCTTCACGGCCCTGGGCCTCGCTTTTCTGGCCATCGGGATCGCTCGCCTGGTGCGCCGGTAGAGCGTAGGTGGCAGGGTCCCTGCTGCCGTCGTGGGACCGAGCGCCCCTCGCCCTGCGTTTTGAATTCCTCCTTCGCCCCGGCTCGCTCGACCCGACTCGACAAGACAAGGCCGTGATCAGTGGATCCACCATCGTACCGGCAGGATTCCTCCTTCGCGACTCGGGAAAGTTCTGGAGCCGCGTTCGAGTTGCCGCCCCGATGGGCGGACGCGGACCGTGCCGCTATCGTGACCGGAGACACTGTGCGAGGTCGTGCGTGAAGAAAGGCGAGAGGCTGCATTGAAGGGGGGCCGCGCAGGGGGATGGAAGTTCCAATCCTCAACCACGGGCCGTATCTGATCGGCAGCGTACAATCGGCGCTCACGGACGCCGACTTTTTGCGACTCCGCGACGGCTTGGTGGAGAAAGTGGGACGCTTCCACTGCCTCGGCGTCATCGTGGACGTGACGGCCACGGACGTCGTGGATTCCTTCGCCGCCCGCACCCTGGTCGACATCGCCCGGATGGTCCGGCTGCGCGGCGCGAAGATGATCCTCGTCGGCATCCAGGCCGACGTGGCGGTCTCGATGGTGCGGCTCGGTGTCACCCTCGACGGCGTGGACACCGCCCTCGATCTCGATGCGGGGGTGACCTTGCTGGATCTCATGACCGGGGAGAGTGGGAGAGCGGTGTCGAGCGGTACCCGGTGAGCCGCGTCCCTCGAGCCGCCGCCAACCGCAGGTCCACCATGCATCACCGCCGGGCTGCGAGGAAGAATCCGCCCATCCCGATCCAATCGGACGTGGACATTCTGCTGGCGCGGCGGAGAGGGCGGGTGTTGGCCCAGCAGCTGGGAATGTCGGCCACTGAGCAGACGGTGGTGGCCACGGTCATTTCCGAGTTGTCTCGCAACATCCTGCTCTACGCCCAGACCGGCATGCTCAGCCTGGAGACGGAGCGGCTCAATGGCCGTCGCGGCCTCGTGATCGTGGCGAAGGATCGGGGGCCGGGAATCCGCGACATCGAACAGGCGCTGCAGGTGGGATTCTCGACCTCCCGCAGCCTCGGGCTCGGCCTCCCGGGAGTGAAACGACTCATGGACGATTTCGAGATCGTTTCCAAGAGGAAGAAGGGAACGATCGTGACCGCGATAAAATGGAAGGGCTGAGCGGAGAGAGCTCGGGAAACCAGGGGCGACGCGAGCCAAGGAGCCGGAGGATGGGAGTGCAAGTACTGATCGCCGATGATCATCAGATCTTGCGCGAGGGGCTGCGGGGTTTGCTCGAGCGGGCCGGATTCCAGGTGGTCGCGGAAGCCGCCGACGGCCGCGAGGCGGTGCGTCTCGCCGCGTCGAAGCTTTGCCCGGACGTGGCGGTCCTCGACCTGGCGATGCCCAACTTGAACGGCGTGGATGCGGCGCGCGAGATGCTGCGCACCTCACCCCGGCTGAAGACGATCCTTCTCACCATGCACACCGAGGAGCCCTACGTCCTCGAGGCGTTGCGTGCCGGGGTGAGCGGCTACGTCCTCAAGACCCAGGCGACCGACGATCTCGTGCAGGCTATTCGGGAGGTCATGCGCGGCTCCCTCTACTTGAGCCCGAGAGTCTCGCGGACGCTAGCCGACGCCTACCGCTCGAAATCCGAGCTGCCGTCGAGCCCGCTGAGCCCGCGGGAACGCCAGGTCCTGCAGCTGGTCGCCGAAGGCAACACGACGAAGCAGGTCGCTGCGATTCTCGGGGTCAGCCTCAAGACCGCCGACGCCCACCGGACGCACCTCATGGCGAAGCTGGACATCCACGAAACCGCGAGCTTGGTGCGTTACGCCATCCGCATGGGCCTGGTGCAGCCCTGAGCCTCTGTCGCATGGCACACTCGCCTCGGAGGGGACGCGGCGGCGCTCGCGCCCCTACTTCCAACTCGACGAGCCGTCCTCGCTGCGCCCCTGCGGTTTGACTTCCTTCCCGCCCCTTTCTAGCTTGTCGAGACTCGCTGCGCTCGGTGCGCCTGGTCCCCTACCTGTCCTCCTCGAGGAGCGACCCCGTGACCGCAAGACGGTGGCAGCATGGTCTGCTGGCCCGCACCGGCCGACACCGTCTCCGAGGCTTGGGGCTGGCGGTGGGGCTCGCCGTTCCCTGTTTCTTCAGCGCCGTGACCGGCGCCGGGGAGCCGCCGCGCTACATCGGCCGCTGGGGCCTGCAAGGCAGCGACCCGGGGCTGCTCGAGTACCCCCAGGGCATCGGCGCCGACGCGGCGGGCGTCCTCTATGTGGCCGACACGCGCAACCACCGCATCCAGAAGTTCACCGCGGACGGGCGCTTCCTCGCCGGCTGGGGCGAGCTCGGCACCGGCCCGGGACAGTTCGATACCCCCACCCGTCTCGCCGTCGATGCCCGCGGCTTCGTCTACGTCGCCGATTCACGCAACGGGCGCATCCAGAAGTTCAGCCAGGACGGCGACTTCCTCGCCGCCTGGGACCAGGCGGGAGAAGCACCCGGTGAATTCCTCGCGCCCTACGCCGTGGCGGTGGATCCTGCCGGTCACGTTTACGTCTCGGACACCGCCCGCGGCGATGTGCAGAAGTTGAGCGCCGACGGCGCTCCCCTCGCCGCCTGGGGCTCGGCCTTCAACAGTGACGGCCGCTTCCACGGCGCCCTCGGTCTCACCGCCACCGCCTCCCATGTTTACGTCACCGAGATCGGCTACCAGAACGAGGACTGCTGCGAGTGCGTCTACCAGTTCACCACCGACGGCGACTTCGTCCGCCGCTGGGGACGGAAGGGCGAGGCTGCCGGCGAATTCATCACCCCGCTCGGGGTGGCGACCGACTCGGTGGGGAATGTCATCGTCATCGACCATCACAACTTCCGCCTGCAGAAGTTCACCCGCGACGGCGCCTTCCTCGCCGCCTGGGGACGGCGTGGCACTGCTCCCGGGGAGCTCATCGACCCCCACGACATCGTGCTGGATCCGTCCGGGGACGTCTTCATCACCGACTTCGGCGACGATGGCCAGGTGATGCACTGGAGCTACCGGCCGACACCGGTGCAGCAGCCGGCCTGGAGTGCGGTGAAGGACCTCTTCCGTCCGGCGCGCCGGCGGCCCCGGTTACCAGCGCGGCGCCTCACGCGGACGCGGCGACAGCGCGCCTGCGGCTGGCCACGGCGCTCTCTCCATGCGCCGGCTGCCCTGCTCCCGCCCTGAGGCCCGCTTCCGGTGCGGGAGCGCGCGGCGTCACTTGTCGCTCTGCTTCCAACCGTGCTTCCGCTATAGTCGGCCCCTCGAGCTCGCCGTTCCCCCATCCTGGACAAAGGAGACGCACGTGGTGTTCCCGACCTCGCGAAGCCCCGGCCGCGCCGCCCGCTGGTGCGTGCTCGTGCCGTGCCTGCTCGTCGTGGCCGGCCCGGCGCTCGGGGCGGGGATCTTCCCCTACCCGGCGCACGTGGAAAAACTCGACAACGGCCTGCAGGCCATCGTCATCCCCATGCAATCCGGCGGCCTCGTCGCCTACTGGAGCATCGTGCGCACCGGCGCCCGGGACGAGTACGAGCCCGGGCACACGGGCTTCGCCCATTTCTTCGAGCACATGATGTTCCGCGGCTCCGAAAAGTACCCGCGGGAGGCGCGGGAGAAGATCGTCACCGCCATGGGTGCGGACACCAACGCCTTCACCAGCGACGATCTCACCGCCTACTACTTCAACATCGCCGCCGAGGACCTGGAGAAGGTCGTCGATCTCGAAAGCGACCGCTTCAAGAACTTGCAGTACCCCGAGGAAGAGTTCAAAACCGAGTCGGGGGCGGTGTACGGCGAGTACCGCAAGAACCGTAGCAGCCCCTTCTTCACCCTCTACGAGGCCATCCACCAGGCCGCCTACGACGTGCACACCTACGGCCACACCGCCATGGGCGTCGTCGAGGACATCCAGGCCATGCCCACGATGTACGAGTATTCCCGTTCCTTCTTCCAGCGCTACTACCGGCCGGAGAACGTGGTGATCCTGGTCACCGGGGACGTGAAGGTGCCGGAGACCATGGCGCTGCTGAAGAAATACTACGGCGATTGGAAGCCCGGTTACGTGGCGCCGCAGGTACCGGCCGAGCCCGAGCAGTCGCGGGAGAAGCGCCTCGACGTCCCCTACGAGGGCCAGTCGCTGCCCATCGCCTGGGTGGCGTACAAGGTCGATGCCTTCGATCCGAAGAACACCAACCTGGTGGCGGCGCAGCTGCTTTCGGCGCTCGCCTTCGGTGAGACCAGCGCCATCCACAAGAAGCTCGTCCTCGACGAGCAGGTGCTCGAATTCATCGAGGCCGAGGTCAACATGAACCGCGACCCCGGGCTGCTGGACATCATCGCCCGCATCAAGGATCCGGCCAAGGTCGACTACGTGCTCGGCGAAATCGACGCCACCATCGCCCAGTACCGCGACACGGCGCCGGACGCCCAGCGCCTGGCGGATCTGAAATCGCGCCTCAAGTACGAGTTCCTCATGGGCCTGGACACGCCGATGAACGTGGCGCGGGCGCTCGTTCGCGTCATCGCCGTGAGCGGCGGCATCGACGCCGTGGAGACCCTGTACGACGCCTACGGACGCGTCAGCGCGGCGGACGTCCAGGCGGCGGCGCAGAAGTACTTGGTACCCACACGGCGAACCGTCGCCGTCCTGCGGGGAGGTCAGAGCTGATGCGAGACTCTCGCCAGCAGAGCCGCAGGGCTCGGTGGCCACGGGCCGCCGCCGCCCTCCTCTTCCTTCTCCTTCCGGCATGCGGCGACAAGGGCGCCGGCCCAGACAGCGCGGGCTCGGGCCCGGTCCTCCTCCCGGTGCCCGACGATCCGACGGTGAGCTTCAACCTCTGGTTCAAGGTGGGGTCGCAGAACGACCCGACCGGTAAGGAGGGCCTGGCCGCACTCACCGGCCAGCTGCTCGCCGAGGGCGCGACGACGCAGAACACCTACGAGGCGATCCTCGCCAAGCTCTATCCGCTGGCGTCTTCGTACCAGGTGCGCGTGGATCGGGAGATGACGACGGTCACCGGCCGTACCCACAAGGACAACCTGGAGAAGTTCTACGCCCTGTTCACCGATGCCGTGCTGCGCCCGGCCTTCGGGGCCGACGACTTCGAGCGGCTGCGCAGCAACGCGCTCAACGAGATCGAGAACACCTTGCGCTACGCTTCCGACGAGGAACTCGGCAAGGCGGCGTTCTACGACTTCGTCTTCCAGGGCACTTCGTATGCGCACCCGATGCTGGGGACGGTGCAGGCTCTGAAGTCGATCACCCTGGAGGACGTGAAGGGCTTCTACGCCCAGTACTTCACCGCCGGCAACGTCGTCGTCGGCCTCGGCGGTGGCTATCCGGCGGCGCTCCCGGAGCGACTGCAGAAGGACCTCGGCAGCCTGGCGGCCGGCGCGCCGGCGGCGCTCGCGGCAGCGCCGGCGCCGGCATTCGCCGGGCGCCAGGTCACGATCGTCGCCAAGCCCGGCGCCGACGCCTCCCTCAGCTTCGGCTTCCCCGTCGACGTGCACCGGGGCTCGCGGGAGTTCTATGCCTTGTGGGTGGCGAACTCCTGGCTTGGCGAGCATCGCAACAGCTCCAGCCACCTGTATCAGGTGATCCGCACCGACCGGGGTCTCAACTACGGCGACTACTCCTACATCGAGGCTTATCCCGAAGGCGGGCAGCGGCAGAAGCCGCCGACCAACGTCGGGCGCCGGCAGCAGTGCTTCGAGGTGTGGATCCGCACGCTCCCCAACGACCAGGCGGTCTTCGCCCTGCGGGCAGCGCTGCGGGAGATCGAGGCTCTCATCGCCCACGGGATGACGCCGGAGGAGTTCGAGCTCACCCGCTCGTTCCTGAACAAGTACATCCTGCACTACGCGGAAACGACGCAGCAGCGGCTGGGCTACGCCGTGGACGACCGTTTCTACGCTCTCCCGGCCAGTCACCTGGAGACCTTCCGCCGCAGCCTCGGAGAGCTCACGGTGGCGGAGGTGAATGCCGCCATCGCCAAGCATTTGCAGCTCGAGCGACTCAAGATCGCCATCGTCACCGGTCAGCCCGAGATCCTGCAGGAGCAGCTCGCCAGTGCCGGAGCGACGCCGCTCAGCTACAAGATGCCCAAGCCCGAGACGGTGATGGCAGAGGACAAGGAGATCGCCAGCCTGCCGCTCGGCATTACCGCCGACGCCATCCGCGTCGTGCCGGTGCAGCAGATGTTCGAGCGGTGAGCCTCAAACCTGCCGCAGGGGCGGGCCACCGCCCCTGCGCTGCCGGTCCCCGTGGGATGCAGCTCCAGAGAGGCGACTTTAGAAGACCGATTCGATGAAGCCCTTGAGTTTCTCGTCGATGGGTCCGTCGGACATGTCGAGCTCGATGCCGCGGCGGGCGAAGAACTCCACCGCCTCGGTCCCTGCCTGGGTGCAGCAGATGACCTTGCAATCCCGGAGCAACTCGGCGACGCCCTGCAGCGCCTTGCGGCTGCTCGTGTGCTCGCGGAATTGATTTTCCCGTTTCTCGACGTAGGAGATGCCGGAGAGGAAGACGTCGAAGACGAAGAACTGCTCCGCCGCCTGCAGTCCGTGGTTGATGTAGGCCCCTTCCATCGACGCGACGGCAACTCTCACCGCAGAACCTCGCGGACTGCTCGGGCGCTCTCGAGTGGGCGATGCAAAGGATAGCACGGGCACCGACGGAGCGCCAACGGGAGCGGCGTCGCGCGCGTCGCTGGGCCAGAAACCCCAACGGTGCGGGGCATGTTGCGCCGGCATCGAAGCCCGTGCATGATGCTGTCATGCGCGGACTGCGTGCTCCCATCCTCGGACTTCTCGGCGCGGCACCGGGACTCGGTGCGTCCCGACGCCTGCGGCTGCGGCAGGGACGCGCCGTCTTGGCGTGCATGGCCGCCTTGGGAACGGCGGTGCTGGCTTGCGAGGACACGCCTTCCACCCCCGCGTCCGGGCTCGTGCTCTCCGAACCCCTCAACCTGGACTGGCTCGGCGAAGATTCCGGCGTCCCCTTCGACTATCGCGGCGTCTTCCACGCCCGCGCCAACCTGCGGGCGCGCTGGAAGTTCCGAATCGAGGCCCGGCCCGCCGACCCGAACGATCCGCGCTGGCACGGCGAGGCCGACCCGCCGCTGTACACGACAGAGTTCCCCTCCCAGGACCGGATCCTCTTCACCTGGCGCATCACCGACGTCAACCCGAACCGCAACTACTTCGCCAGCGGCGACACCTGCACGGCCCGGGTCACCCTGGAGCCAGCACTCGCTCCCGGGGAGGAAGAGAAAGCGACGTTCACCTTCGTGATCGGTGGGTGAACGTTGCCGGCGGCAGAGGATCCCAACGCGGTGTCCGGTCACTTCGAGAGCAAAGCCTCCCTCACCCTCTGGCGTCCTCCGGGGTCGGAGCGCTGGCCTTGGCTCGAGACCTGGGTGACCACCCGCATCGGCGGCACGAGTCCGGCTCCCTACGCGACGCTCAACCTGGAAGCATCCACCGGCGATGCGGCAACCCACGTCGAAACCAACCGGGACCTGCTGCGGCAGGCCCTGCGGTTGGAAGGACTCCCCTCCTATCGGCTGCGGCAGGTGCATGGCGACCTCGTGCTGCGTGCCGGTGCCGATACCCCGCCCCAGGCCGATGGGCTGTGGACGGAGGTGCCGGGAGAAGTGCTGGTGGTGGGGGTGGCGGATTGCGTTCCCGTCTTCCTCTGGGATGCGCGCCATCGCCGGCTCGCCCTGGTCCACGCCGGCTGGCGCGGTACGGCGGCGGACATCGTCGTGCGCGGCATCGAGACGCTGCTCCAGGCCGGAGGAAACGCCGCCGATCTGCACGTCGCGTTGGGGCCAAGCATCGGCCCTTGTTGCTATGCCGTCGGTCCCGAAGTGACCGCGCGTCTCCCGGAGGCGCTCGTCGAACGGCCGGGGGCGCCACCGCACCTCGACCTGCGGCAAGCGAATCGTCGGCGTGCCCTCGCCCTCGGCGTGCCGGCGGCCCAAATCTTCGCCGCTCCCCCCTGCACCGGCTGCGACCCGGAGCACTTCTTCTCGCACCGGAAGCTCGGGCCGCGCACGGGGAGGCATTGGGCGCTGGCGTGGATGCGTTCCTGAGGAGGGGGCCGCCAAGGCCTACTCCATGGACACCTTCGCGTCCACGGCATCTCAGGCGTTGTTTTCCGGCGCGGATGGGCTCCGGCGTAGGACGAGGTAGAGCACCGGGCCGACGGGAAAGCCGAGGAGGAAGACGAGGAGCCCCCAGAGTGGCCCGCTCATGCCGCGCCGCCCGGCATCGACGGCACACCAGACGACCAGCAGCAACCAGGTGCCGCAGGCCACGATCACCGGTACCGCGATGAGCCAGTAGATAGCGGCGCCCGACTGGCCCGGCTCGAGCCAGCGGACGACGGTGAGGAGAGCGAAGAGCGCGCCGGCGAGGAGCAGCAGCCCGCCGTAGACAGCCACTGCAGCGATGGACCAGCGGCTTGCAGTCATCCCCTCGCACCTTCCTCGCGACCTTCGAGACGGCCGGCCGGAGCGGCCGGTATGCGGCCGGTTATACTGAGGTGATGGGCTCCGTTTCCACAGTTTCGTGGCACCGCCGACTGGCTGCCCTCCCCGTCGCCCTCCTGGCGCTCGCCGGCTGCGTCCGCCCGCCCGCGGACCCGTTGAGCGAGGGAGCGCGTGCCATCCAGCGTCAGAACATCATGGCCTACGGCCGCTACCTCTCGGCGGATGCGCGCGCCGGGCGCCAGCACGCTTCCCCGGAAGCCGACTCGGTGGTGAGCTACCTGCTGGACCGGCTGGAGGAGATGGGGATCAGCGGCGCGGTGCGCGCCCAGGCGCTGCGCGGCCCGCAGGCCGTGAGCTTCGTGCATGCATTCTCGGTCTTCCTGCACCGCATCGGGCCGGCGACGCGACTCGCCGTGTTCGATGGGCAGGCAAGCCACGAGGTTTGGCCCGGCCCGGACTTCCGGCCGCTGCTCTTCTCCAACGAGGCCGATGTTCTCGCCCGCTCGCTGCATCTCGAAACGCGAGCTGAGGATCTCGCCGGACCGGTGGCGGCGGCGGTGCGCGGTCGCGTGGTCTTCGTGCCCCCCGCTGCCCTGGCACGGCACGCCGGCGAACCGGCGGATGCGGCGTACTATCGGGCCTCCCAGCGGCTCTCCCAGTGCGGCGCCGCGGCCGCCGTCTTCACCGATGCCCCCGACTGGGAGCGCCTGCCTGTCGCCTCGTATCCATCCGAACTGCCGCCGGAGATGGCTTCTGGCGTCCGCTCTCCTCGGGGCATCCGTCTCAACCTCACCGCGAGCCGCTTGGGCGCGGCGTTGCAAGCGGCAGCCTGGCGGGTGGCCCCGGAACGCACCATCCCCGCCCTCGTGGTCCGACCGGGCGCCTTGCCGCTGCCGCCCGAGGGCGCGGAGACCCGGGTGCAGGTGCAGTTCCGTGCCGAGGTGTCCCTGGGGCAGAACCTGCTCGTCGGTTTCGGCGGCGCCGGTGTCGGCGAGGAGTGCATCCTCCTCGTGGCGCACTACGACCACAGCGGCGTCAACAGCGCCGGTGAGATCCTGAACGGCGGGGACGACAACGCCAGCGGCGTCGCCGCGCTGCTCGAAGTCGCCCGTGCCTTCGCCCAGGTGCACGACACCTTGAATCGCAGCGTGCTCCTCGCCTTCGTCTCCGCCGAGATGCAGGGCGGCCAAGGATTGGAAGCCTTGCTGCAGGATCTGCCGCTCCTCCTCGGGCACGTGCAGGTGCGAGCCTGCTTCGTGCTGGATGCGGTGGGGGGCAACGACCCGGATTACCTGGCGGTGCAGGGTGCCGACGAGTACGCCGATCTCCTGCGCTTGCTCGAACGCCACAATCGCCGCGCCACCTTGCTCGCCCCGGCGCTGCTCCTCGAACCGCGGCCGCGCTCGCGCCTACCGGAGCGCTTCGCCGCCTCCTGGCCTCATGCCGCCACGGGAGAATTGTTGCAACGTGCGGGCATCCCCAGCCTGCTCTTCAACGACGGCGTCG
This sequence comes from Candidatus Krumholzibacteriia bacterium, assembly GCA_035649275.1. Lineage (NCBI taxonomy): Bacteria > Candidatus Krumholzibacteriota > Candidatus Krumholzibacteriia > Candidatus Krumholzibacteriia bacterium. The sequence continues at coordinate 106,243 of DASRJW010000131.1, read as the reverse complement.
ATCCGAACCTGTACGGCCAGCCGGAAGACGACTGGGAGGGTGTGGACGCGATGAAGGTGACGCGGGTGGCGCGCCTCCTCTTCGCCGCCGCCTGGGAGCTGGCATCGCCGCGGGGCAGCGCGGTGCTCGCTGGCGCGTCACAGCCGCACTGACAACCGTCACGAACCGCGGCGCACCACGAGTCGCATCGGTTTCTCCTAACCGACCAGGTGCGGTGAGATGAACGTCGCCCTGCGAGCGGCGACCCGCTTCTTTTCGCACCCCAGCTCATTTGCTCCGACGACCTGGACGAACCTCAAGGCGCTGTACCGGTGACCCGACGATCCCGAGGCGCGCCTCGAACCGCGCCGCCCCGTCGCCAGACCACTCGCGCCGGGCGACCGCCGATCGGGTGGCTCAAGGACTTGCCGCCGGGACGTACCAGTCTTCCATGTTGACGAAGGCACCGCGGGGATCGATGGCGAAGCCCTGCAGGCGCGGCCCGACCCCCACCAGGTTGTGCTCGTAGTACATCCAGGTGTAGGGATGATCGGCGACGATGAGCGCCTGGATGCGATGGGTGAGCGGCGCCACCACCTCGGGCGCCGGCGCCGTCGCCACCAAGGCATTGAGGCTGTCGACTTCGTGGTTGCAGTAATCGGTGAAGTTGCCCTTGCTGCCGCGGCTGCCGCAGCTCCACAAGTTCTCCACCGTGCCGCTCGGCGACAGGCCGGCGTTCCAACCGCCGAAATAGGCCTGGTACTGGCGGTCGGCGCGTTTCTTGAGCGCCGTCTGCATTTCCAGTCCCTCGACCCGCGCCTGCACACCGATGGCCTTCCAGTAGGCCTGCACCGGCACCGCCGCCTGCATGCGGAGCGCGTTGTCGCTGTTCGTGGTCAAGGTGAATTCGAACTTGCGGCCATCGCGCTCGAGCCAGCCGTCGCCGTCGGCGTCCTTCCAACCTTCGGCGGCGAGGAGACGCCGGGCGCCTTCCGGGTCGTAAGGCGTGGCCGGGAGCGCCGGATCATAAGCCCAGAGCATGGGCGGGAAGGGACCTTCGAAGATCTCGGCGTAACCGAAGCAGAGAGCCTCGATGATCTGCCGGCGATCGATAGCGCGGGTGAGAGCCTCGCGCACGGCGCGGCTCTGGAACAGGGGATCCGCCGGGTTGTAGCCGATGAAATCGTAGGAGCGGCCGCGCACAGCGAGGACGCGCACCCCGGTTTCCCCTTGCGTCGCAGCGCGCTGCAGTTCCGCCGCCTGGCGCGGCTCGAGACCGGTCATGTCGATGCTGCCGGCGCGGAGGCGCTCGGAGCGGAGCGACGCCTCCGGCACGATCTCGAATACCACTCGATCCAGCCACGGCCGGGGGGCACCGAAGTAGCGTTCGTTGCGCGCCAGGATGATCCGCTGCCCCGGCTCCCAACTCTCCAGCACGAAGGGGCCGCAGCCCACCGGCTGGCGGGCGAAGGGGTGCCGTCCCAACTCGGCGCGGGGCACTTGGCCGAGGAGGTGTTGCGGCAGCAGCCAGCCCTCCTTGGCGAAGCGAAACTGATCGTAGAAGACCGCATCGAAACGGAAGCGCACGGTGTGCGGATCGACGACCTCGCAGGCGGTGACATGCCGCTTCCACGCCCGCGTCGGCCAGCCGACCACGGAATCCCGCGCCACCTCGTGGGTGAAGGCCACGTCGGCGGCGGTGAGCGGCACGCCGTCGGACCAGACGACGTCGTCGCGCAGGTGCATGAGGAGCTCGTGGTGATCGGCGCTCCACTCCCAGGAGCGGGCGATGCTGGGACTGAAGGTGCCGAAGTCGGCGTTCGTCGTTGCCAGCATGCAGTAGAGAAAGGATTGCACGTCGGCGGCGACGGAGCTGTGCGTGGTGTAGGGCAGGAGCGATTCCGGTTCCTGCGCCAGCGCCACCACCACCGTGCCGCCGCGCACCGGCGCGCCCGCACCTCCCGGCGCCGGCGACTCGCCGCGCTGGCAGGCGCCGAACAGGAGGACGAGGAGCAGACAGCGGTGTCGCCTCGGCCGGTGGCAGCGCCACAGCCCCATCCTGATCGCCATGCAGGCTCCCCTCGGCTTGCCGCTCACGAGGACGGTGGCTGCACGTCAAAGCGCTCCGCCAAGCGCTGCAGCTCCTTCACCGGAATGTCGAGCTCCGCCGCCGCGGCGGCGAGTGCGCCGCCGTGCCGGCGCAGCGCGGCGCGGACTGCCGCTTCGGTGGCTTGCTCCAGGATCTCCGCCAGGTGCGGTGGCCGCCCCGACGCGTGGAGCTCGAGGTCCGCGGCATCGAGCGTGGTGCGCTCCCCCGGAGCTGCGGCACGGCGCAGGCAGTTCTCCAGCTCGCGCACGTTGCCAGGCCAGTCGTGCCGGCGCAGCAGGGCGTACGCCGCCTCGGTGCAGGCGAGCGGCCGCCCGTACTGCCGCGAGAGCTCGGCGAGAACGAAGCGAGCGATGTGGGTCACGTCGTCGCCTCGGGCGCGGAGCGGCGGCAGCTCCAGCTTCACCTCGTTGAGACGATAGTACAGGTCGGCGCGAAAAGCGCCCGCCGCCACCAGGGACGGCAGGTTCTGGTGCGTGGCGGCGATGACACGCACGTCCACCTTGTGCTCCCGCGTCGCCCCCAAGCGGTGCACGCAGTGGTCCTGCAGGACACGCAGGAGCTTCGCTTGCGCTCCCGGCGGCATTTCCGCGATCTCGTCGAGGAAGAGCGTGCCGCCCGCGGCGCTCTCGATGTAGCCCATCCGCGCCCGGTCCGCACCGGTGAAGACACCGCGCTCGTGGCCGAAGAGCTCGGATTCGAGCAGCGTCAAGGGGATGGCGCCGCAGTTGAGGGGGACGAAGGGGCCGCGGGTGCGAGTGCTCCGCCGGTGCAGGCTACGGGCCACGAGTTCCTTGCCCGTGCCGCTCTCGCCGAGAACGAGAACGGTGAGATCCGTGGGCGCCACCTTTTCGATCTGCGCGAACAGTGCGCGCATCGGCGGGGAGTTTCCGGCCATGTCGTCGAAAACGGGCGTGGGTTCCATGCCATCCTCGGAGAACCGGTGCGGCGCGGAGCCGGCATTCTAGGAAGCCCGTCGCAGGGACGTCAAGGCGACCGCCGCGGCTTCGACGACACTGTAGGCGCTGCATGTCGACGCCGAGGACACCGTAGCGCCCCGAAGGAGCCGTCGCGCTCCTGTGCGCCTGGAACTCGTCTTGCTGTCCGGCTTGCAGCAGCTAGAACGTCGCCCGCAGCCTCTCGCACCCATGCCCACCCGCGTCGCGCTCGGCATCCTCTTCCTCGCCGCCGCCACGGCTGCCATCCTCGTCGCCGCCATCGCCCGGCAAACACCGCCTCGGCTGCGCGCTCCGAGCCGCTTCCCCGCCTCCTTGTCGCCGGGGGACGTACCGGCCCTGTGGGTGTTCGTCCGCGCCGGGTGCCGACCCTGCCGCCGCCACGTCGATGCCCTGCAACGGGCGCTCGAGGCGTTGGCACCGGCGGCGCGTGAAACGGTCGCGGCGCGCTTGCATCTGGTCGGCGACCTTCCCCTCGCGACACCGGTGCACCGCCATGCGGCGGCGTGGCTGCACCGCCTCGACATCACCGCCACGCCGCTCACTTGGTGGGTCGGCGCGGACAGCAGCATCGTCCGCGCCTGGCTCGGGGCGCGGGACGAGACGAGCTGGCAACGGGCGCTCGCCTTCGCGGCTGGAGGGGCGCCGTGACTCGCTGTGCGCCCTTGCCCGTCGCCCTCGTTCTCTGGATCGTCGCGGAAGGAGCGCGCGCCGTGACGATCCCCGGCGCCGTGCCTTGGCTCCGAGACATCGCGGCCGCCGTCGTTGCCGGTCCGCGCGTCTGGCCCGCGCTCTTCGCCTGGGGTTCGCGGAGCCGTGGCCTCGACGGGATGCGCGGTGTGAAGCAAGAGAAGGCCGATGGCTGCGGCGCCGCGGCATTGCAATGGCTCCTCGGTGCTCACGATCGCGACGTGCCTCAGAACCTCCTGTGGAGTCTCACCCGTTTGCCCCAAGGCGGGACCTCGGCCCGCCGCCTGGCGCGGATCGGCACGCGCTTCGGCCTCGCTTGCCGCGTGCAGCGACTCGCGTCGGCGCCGGCACCGGCGCTGCTGCCCGCCATCGTGCACCTGCGGCGGGGGCACTTCGTCGTCCTGGAGCAGGTTCGCGGCGGGACCGCGCGCCTCTTCGATCCGGCTTGCGGGGGTGTGCTGGTGCGCTCCGCAGTGCTCGAACGGCAGATGTCGGGGATCATCATCACCTGTGCGCGACCGGAGCCGGAGACAGGGGTCGCGCGCGGCGGGCGGGGAGGCCGGTGATGCCGACCCTGCCTAGCCGAGTACGCCCGCTCCTCGACGTGGTCGTGGCGCCGCCGGCGGCGTTTGCCGCCGTGGAGGCCCGTCCCTCTCTCGGCGTTCCGCTCCTCGTCTGGGGCGGCAGCGCCGCGGCACTGCTCGTCCTGCAAGCCTCCCTCCTGGCGCCGGCGTTGCGTCTCGATCCTCTGTTCGCCGACCTGCCGGCGAACGCAGCGCCGTCGTCCTGGGTGTTGGGTCTCGTCATGGCGCTGCTCGCCCCCCTCGGCATCCTCCTGCGCGGCGTCGCCCTCGGCTCGGTGTTGCATGCCGTCGCCACCGTGGCCGGCGGCCGACTGCACTGGCGGCAGTGCCTATCCCTCGTGCTGCACCTGGAAGCGATCTTCCTCCTCGAATCGGCCTGTACCGTCCTCGTTCTCGGGCTGGATCGCCCGTCGAACTGGGAGGAGGTCCGTGCCGTGCACCTGCGCGCTGGCCTGGATCTCTTCTGGCAACCCCATTCCGCCGCCCTGGCGGCGGCAGCGGCCACGGTGAACGTCTTCACCTTGTGGTGGGGCGCGCTGTTGGCCTGCGGCTTGGCGCGTCTGGCCGCGTTGCCCTTGCGTCTCTCGCTGGCCCTGGTGACACCGCTGTGGGCGATCAGCGTGGCGCTCCGTCTCTTCCTTCACCCCCGATGATCCCCTCTCCCCTTGGAGGTTCGTCGTGCGTCCGCGTCTCGCTCTCGCCAGCCTCGCCACGGCCGGCGTGATTCTGGCGCAGCTCGCGCTGCTCGGTGCGTCTTCTCCTAGCGCTCTCGCCGAGGCCGTGGGTGGCAAGATGGAACACTGCGCTCTCGCCGTCGGCATGATCGCAGGCGGTATTCTCGGCCTCATCGCCAATCCGGTGCTCGGCGCCGCCGCCATCGGGGTGATGACCGCAGGCATCGTCTGGCTCACGTTCTGCGAGTGAGCCGGCGACGGCGGCGACGCCTGCTGGCCGTTCTCTCGCCGTCACCGTCCGTCGTCTCCGCTACCCTCGTGTTTTCTTCCCTGGAGGTGATTGCTCGTGCTGCGCCTGTGCTGCAGCCTCGGTTTGCTTTTCCTCGTCCTCGCGAGCGGGTTCCGCTCCGCGGCGGTCGGCCCGGCCGTTCTCGAACCCGGAGACGCCGGCGTCGAGCCTGCAACGGCTGCGCTCGCCGCCTGGGACCACGACCACACCTCGCCGGCGACCGACGCCACCGGCAGCGGCTGGTGGCAAGAGCGGAAGAAGCGCTTCCAAGAGCTCGCCTTGTGCGCCCTTTCGTCGGCCAACGTGACCTACCTGCTGCTCGCCGGTTTCTCCGGAGCCGGAGGGGCGATCAGCTTGGCCATCGCCACCGTCGGCGTGCTGGTCTGTTTGTGACGCGTGGACTGTCGCTTCGTGCCGCCCCGTTCCTCCCCCTCCCACCCCTCCGGTTCTCCTCCAGTGCCCCGGTTTCGCGCCTCCCGCGAGGAATGGCCATGCACAGCGAAATACGAATGGGTTGTGACCCGAGGCGGCTCGCTCGCGTCGCCCTCTTGACTCTGGCGCTCCTGCCGGCGTGGAGAGTGCCGGCAGCAGCGGCTCGCACGAGCGCGGCTGCGATGACGGCGCCCACCGTCACTGGACCCGCGGCGTTCACAGGCAGCCCGGGTAAGTCCGTGCACGAGTTCGCTTCTTGTTTTCTCTTGGTCTTAGGTCTCGGTGGAGTCTTGTTGGCCTTCGCTTCCGGTCTGTTCGCGCCGGTGCTGGGGCTGGTGCTGGTGGGCGCGGCCTGGGAGGTCTGCAGCTGAGCGGCGCGGGCGATCGTCGTCGATGTCGCTCATGATGTCGATCTCCTCGCGGATGTCCCGCGAGGCACGACGGAAGCGGCGCAGCGCGCGGCCCACGGATTCGCCGATCTCCGGCAGCCGGCGCGGCCCGAGGACGATGAGAGCCACCACCAGGATGAGGAGAAGCTCGGTGCCACCGATGTTGTTCATTCCAGGCTCCGCCCCTCGGACCCGCTCTCCGCCAGGGACTGCGTGCGCTCCAGCAGGTCGCGGCCGAGGATGACGGTGACGTCCACCAGGAGCGTCGGGTCACGCTGCAGGAGCGGCACTCCCGTCCCTAGTCGTTGAGCTACCATGCGGGCCACGTCCAAGTTCCCGCGGCGGAGAAGCACGAGCGTCTGCGGATAGTCCGAGGCGTCAGCGTTGCCCACCGCCACCACATCGAGGCCGCGATCCCGCAGCCGGTCGGTCACCACCCGCGCCAGGTCGGGGGCGCCGCTGCCGTTCAGCACCTGCACCTGGGCCGGCCGCGGCAGCTGGCGCAGCCCGCGGGCGGTGCGCAACGCCACCGAGGCACTCACCGCCAGCAGAAGGACGAGCGTGCCCCAGGTGAGCGGGCTCACCCGATGGTACCAGGGCGGGCGCGCCCGCTTGCCCCACTTCTTCACCGCGTCTCCTCCCGGGCGAAAGCGGTGCGCAAGCGCGTCCGGCTCGCCTCGAGGCTCTCCGGAAGCACCCGCATCTCCGCCACCGTGGTCATGAAGTTCGTGTCGCCGCTCCAGCGCGGCATGAGGTGCACGTGCAGGTGCCCGACCACACCGGCGCCCGCCGCGCGCCCCAGGTTGACCCCGACATTCAGGCCGTGCGGCTGGTAGGCGTGGCGCAAGGCCGCCTCGCACGCCGCCAAGGCACCGGGGAGCTCGGCCGCTTCCTCGGGCAGGAGGCCGGCGAAGCCCTCGTGATGCCGCACCAGCGCCAGCATCAGGTGCCCGTTGATGTAAGGATAAGCGTTCAGCACCGCATACCAGGTGCGCCAGCGCGCCAGCACGTTGGCCTCGTCCCTGGAGCCGCCAGCGCCATAGGCGCAGAGGAAGCAGGCTTGCTCCTCGCCGCCACCGGTTCCCTGCACGTACTGCGCCCGCCACGGCGCCCACAACCTACGCATCCTCGGTCCTCTGCGCCAGGATCCTCTCGGCATCGCGCAACTGGGACGGATCGTTGACGCCCAGGACCTCGCGGGGGTCGCGGCACCGATAGGCGCCGATGCGTTGGCCGGCGCCGCGGAGGATCGCCAGCGTGTCGGTGAGATAGTATTCCCGCTGGCTGTTGTCGGCACCCACTTTGTGCAGTGCCTCGAACAGCGCCTGGGAGGCGAAGATGTACAGACCGGAGTTGATCTCCCGTACCGCTCTTTCCGCGGCTGTGGCGTCCTTCTCCTCCACGATGCCGCAGAGGTCGCCGTCCGGGCCGCGCAGGATGCGTCCATAGCCCTGTGGATCATCCACCTCGGCAGTGAGCACCGTGGCCGCGGCGCCGCTTTTGTGATGGGCGCGCGCCAGCTCTCGCAGCGTCGCTGCGGTGAGGAGCGGGGTGTCGCCGCAGAGGACGAGCACGTCGCCGCCGTAGCCCTGGAAGTGCGGCTCCGCTTGCAGCACCGCGTGCCCCGTGCCGAGCTGCGGCATCTGCAGCGCCCAGAGTACCTCGCGCGAGGCGAAGGCCTGCTGCACCCGCTCCGCCTGGTGCCCGACCACAACGACCACGCGACGGACCCCGGCACCGGCCACCGCTTCCAGGACGTAGGCGAGGAGCGGCCTTCCCAGCGCCGCATGCAGCACCTTGGGCAGATCGGAGTGCATGCGCTTCCCCAACCCCGCGGCGAGCACGATGGCAGCGCATTCGTTCTTCCCCGCCGACCGCACGACCTCGTCGAGCCCTGCTTCGCGCACCATGCCGTCACGCACCTCCAGCACCAGATTGTCGAGCAAACGGGTGGCGCCGGCGAAGACGGCGAGCGCCAGCAGCGCCCGACCTTGAAGCCGCGGTAGGGGCTGCAAGGTCGCCGCGTCCACCAGATCCACATACTCGAGTCGAAGCTGCGCCCCCCGCTGCAGCACCGCGCGCACCTGCTGCAGCAGCGGCTCGCGCCCGCGTTCGCCGGCGCGGGCCAGCTCCAGCGCCGCCCGCAGCGCTGCCGGCAGGAGCAGTGCCTGCCGGCGTTCCTCCGCCTCGAGGTAGGCGTTGCGTGACGACAGCGCCAACCCGTCCGCATCGCGCACGATCGGGGCGATGCGGAGCTCCACATCGAAATCCAGATCCCGCACCAGACGCCGCAGCAAGACGGCCTGCTGCGCATCCTTCTGGCCGAAGACCGCGACATGGGGCTGCACGATGTGGAACAACTTGGCGACCACGGTGGCGACGCCGCGGAAGTGTCCGGGCCGGAAGGCGCCGCAGAGCCCGCTCTCGAGCGCCTCGACCCGCACGGTGGTGCTGCTGTCGGAGGCGTACATCTCGCTCGGTTCCGGGGCGAAGACAACATCGCAGCCGGCGGCCCTCAGCTTCGCCAGGTCGCCGTCCAGATCGCGGGGATAGCGCTGCAGGTCTTCCTGCGGGCCGAATTGGAGCGGGTTGACGAAGATCGAGACCACGACCCGGTCGCAACCGCGCCGGGCCTCCCCGAGCAGCGACAGGTGGCCGGCGTGCAACGCCCCCATGGTGGGCACGAAACCGAGCCGGAGGCCCTCGGCCCGCCAGCGCGACGCCGCTTCCTGCATGCGCCGCTTCTCCCGGATGAGCTCCACGTCCCCTCAGCCCCCGTAACTGTGCTCGCGGTCCGGGAAGCGGCCGAGGCGTACCTCGGAGACGAAGCGTTCCAGTGCTTCCCGCGCCATCCCCGCCAGGTCGGCGTAGCGGCGCACGAACTTGGGCACCATCCCGCCGGGTAATCCGAGCAGGTCGTGGAGCACCAGGACCTGACCATCGCAGTGCGGCCCGGCGCCGATGCCAATGGTGGGGATGCGGAGCGCCGCGGTGATCTGCGCCGCCACCGCCAGCGGGATGGCTTCGAGAACCAGGGAGAAGCAGCCCGAATCCTGCAAGCCCTGCGCCTCGTGCAACAGCTGCTCCGCCGCCCCGGCTTCGCGACCCTGCACGCGGTAACCGCCCAGTTGATGCACCGATTGCGGCGTGAGTCCGATGTGCCCCATCACCGGAATGCCGGCGCCGGCAATGGCCTCGATGGCGCGCCGGCAGCGCTCGCCGCCTTCCAGCTTCACCGCTTCGGCGCCGCCGCTCTGCACCAAGCGCCCGGCATTGCGCAGCGCCTCTTCCGGGCTCACCTGGTACGACATGAAGGGCATGTCGGCGACGAGCATGGCCGCCGGCCGCGCCCGCGCCACGGCCTGGGTGTGATGCAGCATGTGCTCCATGGTCACCGGCAGGGTGTTCTCGAAACCCAGCACCACCATGCCGAGACTGTCGCCGACGAGGAGCATGTCCACACCGGCGGCGTCGGCGAGCTTGGCGAAGGGATAGTCATAGGCGGTCACCATGACGATGCGCTCGGCGCGCTTCTTCATCTCCTGCAACGCCGCCCTGGTGACTTTGGGCCGCGCCGGTGTGCCGCTGCCGCCCGGCGTGGCCGTGCCGGCGCTGGGCGCCGGCTGGACCGGCTGCAGCGGTGGGGTCTTGGCTGGCATGCGTCACTTCTCCCAGGCAGGAGTGTAGTACCGGACGCCCTGGAAAGGTTCACCGATCCGGCGGCGCAGGATCTCGTAGTGCTCCGGATGGTGGACGAAATCCATCTCGTTCGTGTTCACCACGAGGAGCGGCGAATCGTCGTAGTGGAAGAAGAAGTGGTTGTAGGCATCGTTCAGCTCCTCGATGTAGGAGGGCGCGATGCCGCGCTCGTATTCCCGTCCGCGCCGGGCTATGCGCGCTAGCAACACCTCCACCGACGCCTGCAAGTAGACGACCATGTCCGGGACCGGCACGCGGGGCTCCAGCTCGGCCGCCAAGCGCTCGTACAACCGCAGTTCCTCGTCGTCCAAGTTGACGTTGGCGAAGATGCGGTCCTTGGCGAAGATGTAGTCGCTGATCACGGCGGCGCCGAAGAGATCCTGCTGGAAGAGTTCCTGCTGCTGCCGGAAGCGCGAGAGGAGAAAAAAGATCTGGGTCGGGAAGGCGTAGCGCTTCGGCTCGCTGTAGAAGCGCGGCAAGAAGGGGTTGTCGTCCACCACCTCGAGATGCAGGCGCCCGCCGCAGTCGCGAGCCAGCAGTCGGGCCAGACTGGTCTTGCCCGCGCCGATGACGCCCTCGATGGCGACATAGCGGAGCTCAGGCGGGAAGGGCGGCACGGGCTGCTCCAGGCAGAAGGCGGTGCGGCAAGACCTCGAGCGGTTGGCTCTGGCGTGCGGCGGCGAGGCAGGCCGGCAGCTCCGGCAGGGGCAGAAGCTCGAGAACGCCGAGCTCGGCCAGAGGTTCCAGGACGAAGCGCCGCGCCGCGAGACGCGGATGGGGCACGACGAGACGCGGGTGCCGGATGCTCCAGCCGCCGTAGAAGAGCACGTCCACGTCGAGGGGGCGCGGCAAACCGTGCGTGCCCGCGCGCCGGCCCGCTGCAGCCTCGAGCCGCTGCACGAAGTCCAAGAGCATGAGCGGCGCGAGCGCGGTCTCCGCCTCCACCACGGCGTTCCAGTATTCCGGCTGGGGTGTCCCGGGCCCGACGTAAGCTCCGGCATACAGGTGCGAAGCGCGCCGGACCGCCACCCCACCCTCCTGCAGCTGTTCGACGCCGCGCTGCAGCTGCCCAGCGCGATCCCCCAGGTTCGCTCCCAGACCCAGGTAGACGACCACCCCAGGGGCCCGCATACCAGCTCCAAGTGACCGAGATTGCAGGAGTTCCCGCGACCGCCCGCATTCCAGCTTGGGGCCCGCAGGAGGCAGTGTCAAGGACTCAGCGCTCTTCGAGCTGAACGCTCCAGACGGAAGGATAGAGGGTGCGCTTGACGCCGGCGTACACCGGATTGCCGAGGGGATAGACGTCGCCGTTGTCGAGCCAGCGCGCCACCGTGTAGTCACCCACGAAGACGATCTCCCGGCGGGTCGGATGCCAGCGCGGGAAGAGGTTGCGACCCGGGGGAAACTCGTACGGCGTTGCCCGGATCAGGCTCGCGGCGGCGACATCGTAGACGAAAAGGTAGACGCGGTTCTCCGAACTGCCCTGGAAGGCGAGGAGATTGCCGTCGGCGCGACAGACGCTGATGAAACGCAGGTCCCCCAGCTCCGAGTCGAGGGCCGCGAGGCTGATGGATTCGACCGCTTGGGGGTTGGCCACCGGGAGCTTGAAGATCTCATCCTTGCCGGCGGCGAGGAAGTAGATGAACTGACCATCCGGCGTCCAGTCGAAGCTGGTGATGCCGCCCTCGTTGGTGAGCTGACGCAGGTTCATCAAGGAGTCGCTCACCCCGTCACTGTCGAGATCGTGCAGGTCTCCCAACCAGAGGTTGGTCCCGTAGGCCACCAGCGGGTCGGGGCCGCGGTTGGCGGTGAAGGCGATGCGAGCCGGTTGCCCGACGGGCGCCACGGCGGTGGGATCCCAGCGCGGCTGCCGGTGCTGGTAGACGCGGAACCACTGGCTCCCCAGGCTGTCGAACTTGACATCCGAAGTGAGCACCCGAGCACGGAAGGGAATGCCGAGCGACGTCGGTCGTTTCACCACCCAGAGGTTGAAACCGATCTTCTCGTCGTTGGTCACCTCCAGCCGCTCGAGGAACTGTGGATCCATCTGCGAGGAGAACAGCAGTTCGTCCCGCCCCATCCCGGCCGGCGAGGGATCGGGCTCGCGCTCCTCGGCGGAGAGCGCTTGCAACCCGTCCACCGTGCCCCAAGGGCAGGGATTGCTGTTGCAGTTGGGGACCACGAAGAGCGACATCTCCGGCGTCGCCGGCGGCTGCTCCAGGCTGGCGTTCGCAAAGATGGACCACAGGCTCACGGCTTGCTTGCTCGGCGAGCCGACGAAGTAGATCTGGTCGCTCGCTCCGGTGGGGACGAACACCGGGTCGAGCTCGAGATCCAAGGGTGGGTCGCTGGGGTTGGTGATGATGGCGCGATCGTGCTTCATCCAGTTGATCTCGACCACGGCGAAGCGCTTGTGATAGGAGCTGTGCAGGCCGCCGCTCGTTCCCTCCACCGAGATGTCGTAGAAGCCGAGGGGAGTCAGCCCGTCGTTGAGGACCGAGACCGTGGCGCTCGTCGGGGTGAGTTCCACCGTTTTGGGCAGGATCGACCCCAGCCGTGGATCGAACTGCCAGGAGAAGGAAGCCACGGGCTCGCCGCCGCTGTAGAAAGCCGTCAGGTAGTAGAGCGACTCTTGCGGGTTCGGCAGGCCGCCAGCGAGCGAGGAGCCGCGGGCGATGACGTAGGGGCGGAGGAAGATATCGAAGACCTCGAGAGGTCCGCCGCCACCGCCGCCGTTGCCGCCATTCCCCCCGTCCGGGGGAGCGACGGTGTCCTCGCCGCAACCTGCCAGGAGCAGGAGCGCGCCGGCGAACAGGACGGCGGCATGCTTTCCTCGTCTCACGCTTTCGCTCCTTGGGCCAATTCCTGGGGCGATGGCCTCAGCGGTACAGGGACTTCACCAGGGTCCAGGTCGGCGGTTCGGGTTCGGTGCTCCCGACCGGCCCGGTGGTGAACACGGCGATGCCGAAATCGTAGTGGGGTCCGAGCCGCGGATCAGGCCGATACCAGTGCTCGCCGGCATCCTTGGTCATGAAGTCGCAATCCTGGTCGACGCTGTCGTCATCCATGCGGATGCCGAGGAAAACGCCTTCCGCCAGCTCCGGGAAGCGCAACACCACCCAGGCGTAGTCCCCGGGGCCGAGGACGGCCGGGACGAGACGGCCCTTGCTGTCGATGGCGTCGTCGAAGCTCACGCAGGTCATGACGTTTTCGTCGGGCGCGGTGACGATACCGACCGTACGCAGGTTGATCAGTGCATCGACGCGGGGGAAGACGATGTCGGGCCCCAAGATCATGGCCCCGGCGGCCTGGAAGGACGCGCCGGCCGGCCGGGCATGGAAGCCCATGCCGCGTAGACGCAAGCTGTCATTGCCCGTGTTCTGGAAGAGCTTGAGGAAGTAGTGCGTTTGGACGCTGCTCTCCTGCGAGTCGAAGAAGGAAGCCACGTTCAGGAAGGGGCCCGTGAGGGCTTGAAAGCATTCGTGCGCCGTGCCGAGCTCGGGGCAGCCCTGCAGGATCTCCGGCCCGCCCCGCGACCCCGGCAGCGCCTCGGGATGGCGCGGCGCCGGGAGCGCCTCGGGAAGGCGCGAGGCCGCCCGTACTGCCACCGTGCCGGTGAGGAACGGGAGGCAGAGGAAAAGGCACGTGAGGACTCTGGGGGGCCTTGGAGCTCCGAGCATGCCGTAAAATAGCGACTGCCCTGGGGGGCGTCAACCCCGCCTGGGCACATCGGTTCCGCCGGTGCAGGGATTTCGGCGCTGCAGCGGGCGGGCACGGCGGGGCCTGGCCCCGCCATGCCGCGTGCGCTGCCTGCGGCTTCAGAAACCGCCGTGGCCGTGGGGCGGCGCACCGCCGCCGCTCTCCTTCTCCTCCGGCTTTTCGGAGACCACCGCTTCGGTGGTGAGGAGGAGCGCGGCGATGCTCGCCGCGTTCTGCAGCGCCGAGCGCGTCACCTTGGTCGGGTCGACGACGCCGGCCTTGAGCAGGTCGCGGTACTCCAGGACGCCGGCATCGAAGCCGATCGGATCCTTCTCCTTGCGCAAGCGCTCGATGACGATGGAGCCTTCAACGCCGGCGTTGTTGGCGATCCAGCGCGCCGGCTCGGCCAGGGCCTTGTAGATGATCTCGGCGCCCAGCTTCTCCTCGCCGGTGAGCTCGAGCTTGTGGATCACCTCGCCCGCACGCAGCAAGGTCACGCCGCCCCCGGGCACGATGCCTTCCTCAACGGCCGCACGGGTGGCGTGCAGAGCATCTTCGACCCGGGCCTTCTTTTCCTTCATCTCCACCTCGGTCGCCGCACCGACCTGGATGACCGCGACGCCGCCGGCCAGCTTCGCCAGCCGCTCCTGCAGCTTCTCCTTGTCGTAGTCCGAGGTCGTGTCCTCGATCTGCTTGCGGATCTGCTGCACCCGTCCCTGGATGTCTGCGTGCTTGCCCGCGCCCTCGATGATCGTGGTGTTGTCCTTGTCCACGACGACGCGCTTCGCCATTCCGAGGTCGCTCAGCACGGTGTTCTCCAGCTTGAAGCCCGCTTCCTCGGAGATGACCCGGCCCCCGGTGAGGATGGCGATGTCCTCGAGCATGGCCTTGCGTCGGTCGCCGAAGCCCGGGGCCTTGACCGCGCAGGCGCTCAGGGTGCCGCGCAGCTTGTTGACCACCAACGTCGCCAGCGCCTCGCCCTCGAGGTCCTCGGCGATGATGAGCAAGGGCTTGCCGGTCTGCAGTGCTTTCTCCAGCACCGGCAGGAGATCCTTCATGGAGCCGATCTTCTTGTCGTGGATCAGGACGCGGCAGTCCTCCAGGACTCCCTCCATGCGCTCCGAATCGGTGACGAAGTACGGCGACAGGTAGCCCCGGTCGAACTGCATGCCCTCGACCACCTCGAGGCTGGTCTCCGTGCCTTTGGCTTCCTCGACGGTGATGACACCGTCGCGACCGACCTTCTCCATGGCATCGGCGATGAGTTTGCCGATCTCGCGGTCGTTGTTCGACGAGATGGTGGCCACATTGGCGATGCCTTCCCGGTCGTTGACTTCCTTGCTGCGGCGCTTGAGCTCCTCGACCACGGCGTCCACGGCCTTCTGGATGCCACGCTTGAGGTACATGGGGTTGGCGCCAGCGGTGACGTTCTTCAGGCCCTCGTGGATGATGGCCTGGGCCAGGATCGTCGCGGTCGTGGTGCCGTCGCCGGCGACGTCGCTCGTCTTCGTGGCCACTTCCTTCACCATCTGCGCGCCCATGTTCTGGAAGTGGTTCTCCAGCTCGATCTCCTTGGCGATGGTGACGCCGTCGTTGGTGATCGTGGGAGCGCCGAATTTCTTGTCCAGGATCACATTGCGGCCCCGGGGGCCGAGGGTGACCTTGACGACGTTGGCCAGGATGTCGACGCCCCGCCGCAGTTCTTCGCGGGCGGCGACGTCGAACGCAATCAGCTTCGGCATCGATGTGCCTTCCTTTCCTTGACTTCCCGAATGCTCGGGGTCCGCGCGGCGCGCCCGCCGCTGCTAGAGGACCGCGAGGATGTCGCTCTCGCGCATGATCAGGTAGGCTTCGCTGCCCACGTTGACTTCCGTGCCCGAGTACTTGCCGAAGAGAATGCGATCGCCCTGCTTCACTTCCACCGGCACTCGATCACCCTTGTCGCTCAGGCGCCCAGGGCCCACGGCGATGACCTCGCCCTCCTGCGGTTTTTCCTTCGCTGTGTCGGGGATGATGATCCCGCCACGCTTGACTTCCTGCTCCTCGAGAGCCCGAACCAGGACCCGGTCCGCCAACGGCCGGATGTTCATGGTGACCTCCTTTTCGCCGCCCCAGCTTGAGGGCAGACTACGGACGAAGACTGCTTAGCACTCGAACTGTACGACTGCTAAATCGAGCTCAATATAGCCGCCTGGCAGTCGCCTTGGCAAGGGGGCACCAGGTCTCCCGGCTGCATCCCGTCTATCATAGTAACTTATTAAAAGAGAATAGCTTACTGTTCTATCAGAGTCCGGTGTCCACTCCCCCTCTGGCACTCTCGTGCCGGGTTTGCCAGCAAACAGGAGCCTGCCGGCGGAGAGGGCAGCCGTTCTCAGGCCGAGCGTCGCGCCTGCAGGAGACGCAAGCCGAGGAAAAGGAGGTCGGGAACATGCAGCGCTTTCGAAAGCCACGGCGCGAAGACTTCTGCGGCGCCGCCGGTGAGCACGGTCTGAGACCGGCGACGCGCCGCCAGCGTCGCCGTGAGACCGCGCAGAGCCTGAGCGAGCCCGTGCTGCACGCCTGCTTGCAGCGCCGAGACGGTATCGACGCCGAAGAGCGGCACCGGCGCGCCGACGTGCACCAAGGGCAGCTGAGCGGTGTGGTGGTGCAGGGCTCGCGCCATCAAGGCACTCCCCGGCAGGATCAGACCGCCGACGAAGCGGCCGCGCTCGAGGATGTCGATGGTGACCGCGGTGCCGGCGTCGACGGCGATGCCATCGCGCAGGCCGAGGGCCATCAGTCCCGCCACGTTGGCCAGCCGATCGACACCGAGAGTCTGGGGCGTACGGATGCCGAGGCGGAAGGGCCACGGATCCCGCCAGCTGGCGCGATGCGGGCGGCGCCGCCAGGTGCGCCGCAAGATCGCTTCGACCGCGGCAGCCCGCGACGGAGCGACACTGGCCACCACGATGGGCACGGCAGCATGGGCCTCGCGCCGCGCCGCCGTGGCGGCAAGAGCGAACTGGCGCTTCCAGCCCGATGGCGTGCCGTCGTAGTCCACCCGCCAGCGGCAACGTTCTTCGCCATCGCACACCAGAAGCGCCTCCACCTTGCTGTTCCCCACGTCGACGGCGAGGAGATCCGTCGCCAAGCGGCGGGAAGTACGGCGGCGCTTCACTGGACGTGCACCTCACCGGCGGCAAAGGCGCGCCGGTCCCCATCGGGCAACTCCACTTCCAGAAGGCCCGCGGGGGTGATGCCGCGGGCCCGGCCGCGGCAGCTTTCGGCGCCGCGTTGCACTTCCACCTCGAGTCCTTGCAAGGCGTCGAGGGTTTCCCAAGCCTGCAACAGCGCCGTCCAGCTGCCCGCTTGCCAATCGCCGCAACGCCGCTCCATGCCGGCGAGCACGGCCGCCAACAGCTCTTCGCGCGCGACCACGGCCCGGCGGAGCGAGTCGCGTCCCTCCGCCGCCCCACCGTGGGGCTCGAGCACTCCCGCGGACACGCGGTCGGGCTGCAGTGATGCCGCCCCCAGCAGACCGCGAGCCGTGAAGAAATCCACGCCGACGCGCACGTTGAGACCGCACCCCACCACCACCGTCGAGGTGAACTCCGCCCGCGTTTCGAGCAGGAGGCCGCCGACTTTGGCCAGCGCGACCGCGGACGCAGGGTCACTGCGGGCGAGCACGAGGTCGTTCGGCCAGGAGAGACGCACCTCCACACCGCTCGCTTGCCGCAGCCCTTCAGCGACGCCGAGGGCGAGAGCCAGTGGCAAGAGCTGCGGGCGCGGGCTGTCGCGTAGCGGCGCGTGCAGGAGGAGGGAAAACAGCAGGCCCGCGTGCGCCGGACAGTCCCAGGTGCGGCCCTGCCGGCCGCGCCCCGTGCCTTGCTCCTCGGCGAGGACCAGGCTGCCGGCCGCAGCGCCTGCTGCCACCCTCTCCCAGGCGCGCTCGTTGGTCGAGCCGAGACGCTCCCAGACCTCGAGGGCATGGCCGAAGTCGCCGCGCTGCAAAGCGGCGAAACGGGCCGGATCGAAGTGCTGGGCGGCGCACTCGAGGCGCTGCCTCCCGGCGCCAGCCGTCACCAGCCGATGCTCGCGCGCCGCGAGCAGCCGCAACGCTTCTCCCTGCACCGCCGTGGTGACGAGACCGGCAGGTGCGGCGACGAGCGCGGCCAGCAGCGTCTCCGGTGCCGCCAGGTTCATGCTCCCGCTCCGGCGGGCTCGACGAGGAGCGAGAGATCCAGCGCCGGGGCGCTGTGGGTGAGTGCGCCGACCGAGAGGTACTGCACCCCCGGCAGGGCGTAGTCGCGAATGTTGTCGAGGCCGAGGTTGCCGGAGACTTCGATCTCCGGAGGCGGGGGGCCGCCGCGAGCCCGCAACGCCTCCTGCACCTGCGCCGGTGTCCAGTGATCGAGCAGCACCCGTTCGACGCCGAGCTCCATGCAAGCGCGGAACTCGTCCAGCTGGCGCACCTCCACCTCGACCGGCCGGCCTGCCGCGGCATGCAACACCTGCCGCACCGCTTGCCGCAGCGACCCCGCGGCGGCGATGTGATTCTCCTTCACCAGCAGCATGGCATCGAGACTGCTGCGGTGATTGACCGCGCCGCCGCAGCGCACCGCGTACTTTTCCAGGGCGCGGAGGCCCGGTGTCGTCTTGCGCGTGTCCGTCACCGCGACCCCGGTACCGGCGACGGCGTGGACGAAGCGGGCCGTCAAGGTGGCGATGCCGGAGAGGCGCTGCACGAAGTTGAGCGCCACGCGCTCGCCGGTGAGCAGGGCCCGCGCCGGTCCTTGCAGCTCCCAGACCAGGTCGCCGGCAGCGACGGTGCTGCCGTCTTCCTTGCCCCGCAGGGTGCAATCGGCGGCGAGGCTCTCGAACACCGCCGCGAACACCGCGCGCCCGGCGAGCATGCCGGATTCCTTCGCCACCACCCGCGCCTGGGCGCGGGCCGTGGCCGGGACGGTGGCGAGGGTGGTGGCGTCGCCGCGGCCCACGTCCTCCTCGAGAGCAGCGCGCACCAGCCGGCGCAGCGCTTCGGCATCGAGCATCACGGCCCTCCACCCCCTGGCGCTAGCGGCGCGTGCGGATTTCGCGGATGCGATCGCGCAGGCTGGCGGCATTCTCGAAGCGCAGCGCCCGGGCCTCGCGCCGCATCTCCGCCTCGAGCCGGGCCACGAGCTCCTCCGGGGAGGCGTGTACCAGCTCCAGATCTTTCTCCGGTTCGGGCTCCGGCTCTTCGGCGGCGCCACGGGCATCGGCGGCCTGGGTCGCTCCCAGGATGTCGTCGACGGATTTGACGATGGAGCGCGGGGTGATGCCGTGGACGCGGTTGTATTCCTCCTGCAGCTGCCGCCGCCTCTGGGTCTCGTCCATCGCCCGCTGCATGGAGCCCGTCACCGTTTCCGCGTACATGATGACCCGGCCGTCCACGTTGCGTGCCGCCCTCCCCACGGTCTGGATCAACGTCGTCTCGGAGCGCAGGAAGCCTTCCTTGTCAGCGTCGAGGATGGCGACCAGAGCCACCTCCGGCAGATCCAACCCTTCGCGCAGCAGATTGATCCCCACGAGCACGTCGAAGCGCCCGAGGCGCAGATCGCGCAGGATCTCCACCCGCTCCAGCGCCTCGATGTCGGAGTGCAGATAACGCACCCGCAGGCCGAGGTCGAGCATGTAGGCGGTGAGATCTTCCGCCATGCGCTTGGTGAGGGTCGTCACCAGGACGCGCTGTCCGGCGGCCACGGTCTTGCGGCATTCCTCCAAGAGATCGTCCACCTGTCCCTGCGCCGGCCGCAGCAGGATCTCCGGATCCATGAGCCCGGTGGGGCGGATGATCTGCTCGACGATAACCCCGCCGGAGCGGCGCAGCTCGTACTCCCCCGGCGTCGCCGACACGTACAGCATCCGCGGGCACAGGCGTTCGAACTCGTCGAAGCGCAGCGGCCGGTTGTCCAGCGCGCTGGGGAGGCGGAAGCCGTGCTCCACCAAGGTGAGCTTACGCGAGCGGTCGGCGTTGTACATGCCCTCGACCTGCGGCAGGGTGACGTGCGATTCGTCCACGATGACGAGGTAATCCTCGGGAAAGTAGTCCAGCAGACAAGCTGGGCGCTCCCCCGACCGGCGGCCGGCGAGGTAGCGCGAGTAGTTCTCGATCCCCGAGGTGGTGCCCATCTCCTGCATCATCTCCAAGTCGAAGCGTGTGCGCGACTCCAGCCGCTGCGCCTCCAGGAGCTTGCCGGCGCGCTCGAACTCCTGCAGGCGGCCCTCCAGGTCGCGCTCGATCTCGGTGCGCGCCAGCGCCAGCTTCTGCTCCGGGGTGACGTAATGCCGCGCCGGGTAGATGATCGCATCCGGCACCGAAGCCAGGTTCCGCCCGGTGAGCAACTCCACCTGGCGGATGGCCTCGATGGTGTCGCCGAAGAGCTCGATGCGCAGCACTTGCTCTTCGTAGGCCGGCACGATCTCCACCACGTCGCCCCGCACCCGGAAGTTGCCCCGGGCGAGCTCGTAATCGTTGCGCGAGTACTGGATGCGCACCAGGCGGCGCAGCAAGTCCTCGCGCTGGATCTCCTGGCCCACGGCGAGGCGCACCGACAGCTCCTGGAAGTCGGTGGGCGAGCCGAGGCCGTAGATGCAAGAGACGCTGGCCACGACGACCACGTCGGGCCGGGACAAGAGCGAGCCCGTGGCGTGCAGGCGCAGGCGCTCGATGTCGTCGTTGATGGAGGCATCTTTCTCGATGTAGGTGTTCGTCGCCGGGACGAAGGCCTCGGGCTGGTAGTAGTCGTAGTAGCTGATGAAGTACTCCACCGCGTGGCGCGGGAAGAAGCCGCGGAACTCGCCGTACAGCTGTGCCGCCAGGGTCTTGTTGTGGGAAATCACCAGGGTCGGCAGCTCGAGCTGGGCGATCACGTTGGCCATGGTGAAGGTCTTGCCCGAACCGGTGACCCCGAGGAGGGTCTGATAGCGCTCGCCGGCGCGTAGGCCGTCGACGAGCGCGGCGATGGCCTGCGGCTGATCCCCGGTGGGCGTGTACGGAGCGGCGAGTTCGAAGCGCGGCATGCGCGGATTCTACTAGAGGCGGAAGGACTCTGGAGCGCGGCAGGTCGGCGTCCTCGAGCGTCGGGGTCAGAGTCCTTGGAGGCGCAGGCTCACCACGGGCCTGGTGGCACCAGATCCTCGATCTGGGTCTTCTTTTTCTTCTCGACCTTCTTCGCTGGACGACGGGACGGCTTGGCCGTGGTGGCCGCAGGCGGCGCGGGTGGCGCGGGCGCCAGGCTCTCGGGAGCCGGTGGCGGCACGGGTGTAGGGGAGAGTGGCAACGACTCCACCCCAGGCAGATCGACGGTGCTCTTCGCCTCCGGCGGTGCGGGCTGGGGGCTCGGCTGCTGCGGCTGGCGCGGCTGGCTCAACTCGTTTTCGATCTGCTCCAGACCCGGAGTGGGACGCAGTCCCACCCGGGCGGCGCCATGACTCCAGAACAACCAGAGCAGCACGCCCACCGCCGCGACCGCGGCAATGATGGTCCAGGAGCGGTTGGAGGCGCGACGCGGCGGGCGCCGCGGCGTCGTCTCCACTTCCAGGAGATCGGGCTCGCGCTCCACGAGTCGACCCGAGATGGCTTCGTAGCGCCGGAGCAGCAACCCCACGTCGAGGCCGAGGAAGTTGCCGTAGTTGCGCAGGAAGCCCTTCACGTAGGCGTCGGCGGAGAACTCGCCGAAGCGATCGCTCTCCAGGTGTCGCAGCATGCCGGAATTGATGCGAGTACGGGCGCTGGCCTCGTCGATCGACAGTCCGCGCGCTTCGCGTGCCTGCTGCAGGAGCTCGCCGAGGGTCTGCACATTGCGGCCGAGATCCGCGGCGGATGCAGAGGGCGATTCGGGCGCAGCGCCGCCTGCCCCTGCGGGCGGGCGCGGACGGGGCGCCGCGGGCGTCTCGTCCAGCTCGAAGTCTGCGGTCTCCACCCCGGTCTGCGTCTCGACCCCGAGGGGCAGCCGATCGCGACCGCGGCGTTTCTTTTTCCGCCCCATCAACCCTTCCCGGACAACTCGGACAGGCTGGACTGCAGCCGGGCGCGGCGGCCCAGCAGCTCCTCCCGCCGTGTCCGCTCCCCCTCCACCACGGTTGCCGGCGCCTTGTCGACGAAGCCCCGGTTGGCGAGCTTCGCCTCCAAGCGTTGCAGGTCGCCGTCCACCTTTTCGAGCTCTTGCGCCAGACGCCGCTGTTCCGCCTCGAGGTCCACCAGGGCGCCGAGCGGCACGTAGAGCGCCTGATCGCGCACCACCACCGCCGCAGACTGCGGCGGCCGCCCCGTCGCCGGCGTCAGGCTAGCGAGCTTGGCGTGGAGCTGCAGCAGCGCGCCCGTCTCGCCGGCCCAGGGCCCGAGATCACCCGTCGCCGAGCGCACGAGCGCCGGCGCTTTTTTCCCCGGCGGCACCCCTAGCTCCGACCGGAGCGTGCGGAGCGCGCCCGTCGCTTCCATGACCAGGGCGAAGCTCGCGGCCGCAGCAGCGTCCTGCAGGGCGCTGCACTCCGCTGGGAACGCCGCGGTCAAGACGAGTCCGGTGGTGCCCGGGAGTCGACTCCAGAGCTCCTCGGCCAGGAACGGCATGAACGGACTCAAGAGCTTGCAGGATTGCGCGAGCAAGACGAGGGCCACGGCGTGGGCGGTGCGCTTGGAATCCCGCTCCTCGCCGTAGATGCGCGGCTTGATCGATTCCAGATACCAGGCGCAGTACTCGTCCCAGAAGTAGTGGTACAGACGACTGGCGGCCTCGTTCGTCCGCAGCGCCTCCATCTGCGCTGCCACCGCCGCCTCGGTCTGGGCGAAGGCGTGCAGGATCCAGCGGTCCTCGAGCTTGAGGCCGCGGAGCGCCGCCGCCGGCAGCGGCCGCCCGAAGGCGTCCTGCCACAAGCGCGCGCCAGCCGCTTCGAAAGGCGTGCCGACGGGGCTCGCTGCCGGGCTCGCCGGCGGCTCGTGCAAGCCCAACTCCACGTCCCAGCCGTCGCGGTGAGCGCTGGTGAGCACCAAGCGCGCGGCGTTCCAGATCTTGTTGGCGAAGTGGCGCCCGGTCTCCAGGCTCTTCTCCTCGAAATAGATGTCTTGCCCCGGCGGCGAGAGCATGACCATGGCGAAGCGCACCGCATCGGCGCCGTGGCGGTCCATGAGCTCGATGGGGTCCGGCGAGTTGCCCAGCGACTTCGACATCTTCCTCCCCTGGCCGTCGCGCAGGATGCCGTGGAGCAACACCTGCGCGAAGGGCACCGTGCCCATGAACTCCTGGCTCGCCATGATCATGCGCGCCACCCAGAAGAAGATGATGTCCGGACCGGTGACGAGCAGCGTCGTCGGGTGATAACGCTGCAGGTCCAGAGTGGCCTCCGGCCAGCCCATGGGAGAGAAAGGACAGAGCCAGGAGGAGAACCAGGTGTCCAGCACGTCCTCGTCCTGGGTGAAGGCGGTGCCGCCACAACGGCTGCAAGAGTCCGGCGCGGCGTGGGCGGCGAGGACGGTGCCGCAGACGCTGCAGGTGAAGACCGGGATACGGTGCCCCCACCAGAGCTGCCGCGAGATGCACCAGTCCTGGATGTTCCGCATCCAGTGCAGGTAGACGTTGCGCCAGCGCTCCGGGTAGAAGCGGACGCGCTCTTCTTCCACGGCGCGGAGAGCGGGCGCCGCCAGGGGTTGCATGCGGACGAACCATTGCTCCGAGAGGTACGGTTCGATCACCGTGCCGCAACGATCATGAGTGCCGCGGCTCATGGCGTGGGGCTTGCTGCCGACGAGGAGTCCCTCGGCCTCGAGACGCCGCAGGATCTCGGCGCGCGCCTCGAAGCGGTCGAGTCCGGCGAGCGGGCCCGCGAGGGCGTTCATCTTCCCTTCCTTGTCGATCACCACCGGCATCTCCAGGCCGTGCCGGCGTCCGACCTGGAAGTCGTTGGCGTCGTGCGCCGGGGTGATCTTCACCATGCCGGTCCCGAACTCGGGATCCACGCTTTCGTCGGCGAGAATCGGGATCTCCCGCCCGAGCACGGGCAGGCGCAGCTTCTTCCCCACCAGAGCGGCGGCGCGGGGATCGCGGGGATGGATGGCCACCGCCACGTCGCCCAAGATGGTCTCGGGGCGCGTCGTCGCCACCTCGACGTGGCCGCCGTCGAGGCGGGGATAACGCACGGTCCACAGTGTGCCCTGCAGCTCCTCGTGGACGACTTCCTCGTCGCTGATCGCGGTCTGGCATTGGGGACACCAATGGGTGACATAGCGACCGCGGTAGACGAGGCCCTTGTCGTAGAGACGGATGAAGACCTCGCGCACCGCGTGGCTCCGGTGCGCATCCATGGTGAAGTACTCGCGCTGCCAGTCCAGCGACCAACCCAGACGCTGCATCTGTTGCACGATGCGCTGGTGCGAGAGTTCCTTCCATTCCCAGCAGCGGGCGACGAAAGCCTCGCGGCCGAGGGCGCGGGGGTCCAGGCCCTGCTCGCGCAGGCCACGTTCCACGACTTTCTGCGTGGCGATGCCGGCGTGGTCGGTGCCGGGCCACCACAGGGTTTCGCGGCGGCGGAGGCGCTGGTAGCGGACGATGACATCTTGAATGGTGCTGGACAGCACGTGCCCCATGTGCAGCGCGCCGGTGACGTTGGGCGGCGGCAGGAGCACCACGAAAGGGGGCCGCCCGTCGGCCGCCGCGCGCGGCGCGAACGCTTGCGCTTCCAGCCAGCGCTGGGTCCAGGTCGGTTCGACCCGGGCAGGTTCGTAGGCGCCTTCGAAGCTCGCGTCGCTCATGAAACCTTTCCAACGGGAAGGCGGACGGCGGTGTGGGGCGGTCGGACCCGCGAGGGTACACACGGCTGGCGGCCCCGGTCAATGCACGGGATCGTCGCGCGCCGCTTCAGCGTGCTTGGCCCAAGTAGAAACCCAGCACGCCGACGAACATGTCGAGCTTGAGGATCCAGCTCACGCGCACCAGGTTGCCCGGGCTGGTGTCGCGGAACATGAGGAGCGTGGCGAGGAAGAGGAGCGGGAGCACGGCGCCGAAGAACACCAGCAGATAGCTCGGACCGACGAGACGCAACCAGTACGGCGAGGGTCCGAGCGCGGTGAAGAGGAGGAAGAAGATCAGCGCCACGCCGAGGGCGCGACGCGCGCCGAGGCGCCGGGCGAGGGTGGTGGCGCCGCAGGCGCCGTCGCCGGGCAAATCCTCCACGTCCTTGACAATCTCCCTCCCCATGAGCAGGAAAAAAGCGAGGAGCATGGGCAACCAGGCGACGCCCGGCCGGCCAGCGAGCCAGGCGCCGGCGACGAAACCGCTGCTGCACACCACGGCGACGGCGACATTGCCGAGCAGGAAGCTGCCTTTCAGGACCGCGCTGTAGGCGTAGAGGAGCAGGTGCCAGAGCACCGCCACCACCAGCATGGGGGGACCTGCCAGCGCCGCCGCCACCAGCGATGCCGCCGCGAGCCCGCCGTAGTAGCGCCGGCACTCGGCGCGGCTCAGGCGTCCCGACGGGATCGGGCGCCGGGGCTTGTTGATGCGATCGATGTCGGCGTCGAAGGTGTCGTTCACCACGTTGCCGGCGGCGGCGACCAGCACGCCGGCGACGAGCGCCCAGGCGAGCGTCGCGTCCGGCGGCCCGCCTCCCGCCGCCGCCCAGCCGGCGAGGATGACGAGAGCTGCGACGGCGAGGTTGTGGGGCCGGGTGATCTCGACGCGATTCCAGAGGAAGTGCAAGGCGCGGCGCGTCATGAGTCCCGATCGTATCAGAGTCCTGCAGCAGGTCCCATCGAAACCCGCTTCAGGGATCCAGGCGGATCTCCGCCGCCAAGCGCCCATCGCGCCCTTGCGTACCGGTGGCCGCCTCGCCCCGCGCCGTGATCGCCAAGCGGCGGTGGAGGAAGACGCGCGCCCCCAACGTCAGGCGCTCCTCCTTCCATACCGGGGCGCTGGGAAAGGGGAGGTCGTAGGGGGTCCCGGGGATCCAGGCGCTCAGGTCCCGGTTGCCGGCGCCGCGGCGCGTGTGCGCCAGCTCCAGGTCCAGCAGCCAGCGCGAGGTGGGAGCGCAACGCAGCCCGAGCTGCCAGCGGTCGGCATCGGGGCCGAGGGGATGTCCGAGCCAGGGGTCGAGCCCCGGATCTCCCGAACCGGCGACATAATTGTTGAGGCTGTCCCGGTGCACGTACACCCAGCGACCGAGCGCCACGTAGCCGAGGCGCAGATCGAGATCGGCGCCACCCAGCACCACGCCGCGGCGCCAGCCTGCCCGCAACCCCAGTCGGTTGGGAGCCGGGTCGCCGTCGTAGATGAAATCGTCCAGCAGCAGCTCGGTGTCGAAGATGCCGAGCGGCGAGGCCCATTGGGCGTCGAGCCCCAAGAGCGCGTTGTCGTCGGCCCGTTCGTTGAATTGGTTGCCGTAGTAAAAAGAGAGGGGGAAGAGATACGCGGGTTCGAGGTGCGGGCTCACGTAGACGGCGGCCTCCTGCACCCCGAATCGCACCGGACCCAGGTCGACCTCGAGGCGATGGGCGGCGTAGTTGCGCCCGCTCGACACGGAGAGCCAGCCCGCCGTACTCGCCAGCCGCAAGCGTCGCAGCTGGAGCTGCACCTGCACGCCGTCGAGAGAACGTCCAGCGGCGGAGACGAGGAGCTGATCGCCATCGGGGCCGGTTCCCCAGGCGGCGTACTCGCGCCCGGCGACGAAGCGCAGATGGCGCCCCGCCAGCGCCAGGTAGGCGCGCTCGTCGTTGGAGGTGAGGCCGCGCCAGTTGCGCTCCCGCGAAGTGACGTCGTTCTCGCCGGTTCTCCGCCCTTCTTCCTCGCCGAGGAACACGTCGTAACGCGTGTCGTACGCCGCCCAGTCGCCGTACCGCAGTACCGCATCGAAGCGCGTGCGACCCCAGGCGGTGCCGTCGGAGTCGGGGCCGGCGGCGGTGCCGAAGTTGCTCTGGCCGCCGGTGGCGGCTTCGAGATCGAAGGCGAAGCCCCAGTTCTCTTCGCGCAGGCGGAAGAGCGGCGGATCGAACCGGCGTTCCGCCACGGCCAAGCTCTCGCCGCGAACGAACTCGTCCTCCAAGCGCGCCAGTCGCGCCACCTCGACACGACTCAAGCGTCCCGCCTCGCGCTCGTGCGCCAGGCTCTGCACCCAGGCGCCGACATCGCGCCGTGCATAGGGCCGCATTCCGTGCAGGTGGAGGAAGCCGCGGCTCTCGAAGTGCTCGAGCTCCGCATAAGCCCAGTGTCCCGGCGGCAGGGCTTCGACCTGCGCCCTGGCCGGCGCCACCGCCACGAGGAGGAGCAACGCCTGGAAGAGCACTCTGCGCCGTGCGTCCATGCACACCATCCCGCGCCTGGTTCGCCGCCGGGCGGCGGCGCCGGGGAGAGTGCATGGGGTGGGCCAGGAAATCCTGGCGCTCAGGGGGCGGCGGCGTGGGCCGCCGCGGCGAGCGACTCGAGGCGAGCGGCGAAGGCGCGGCTCGCCGCGCCGCGGTCCCGCTGGGAGCGCACCACGTCGACGAGGGCGCTGCCGACCACGGCGCCGTCGGCGAAGCGGCAAACCTGCTGCACCTGCTCGGGAGTGGAGAGCCCGAAGCCGACCACGACCGGGAGATCCGTCGCCGCGCGCACGCGGCGCACGAGAGGCTCCGCCTGACTGCCGAGCACGTCCCGCGCCCCCGTCGTGCCGGTGACCGCCACGGCATACAGGAAGCCGGTGGCCTGCGCCGCCACCGCACGCAGCCGCGCCTCCTTCGTGGTCGGCGACACCAACAGCACCGAGGCGATCCCCTGCGCAGCAGCCGCGGCGAAGACCGGCTCTCCTTCTTCCGGCGGCAGGTCCGTGACCAAGAGACCGTGCACACCCGCCGCCGCCGCACGCACCATGAACGCCTCCACCCCATAGGCGAGCACCGGGTTGAGATAGGTCATGAGCACGAGAGGCGGCAGGTCACGCTGCCCGGCGAGGAGGTCGAAGAGCGCGTCCGCGTGCATCCCCGCCGCCAACGCCACGTCGCTGGCGTGACAGATGCTCGGTCCATCCGCGACCGGGTCGCTGTAGGGAAGGCCGATCTCGACGCAGTCCGCCACCTGGGTGTGGCCGAGGAGGGTGGCGAAAGTTTCGAGATCCGGATAGCCCGCGGTGAGATAGGGGATGAACGCCTTACGCCCGGAGGCTTGCAAAGCCCGCATGCGCGCGCCGAGAACCAGTGGCACGGATCACTCCACCCTGGCGCCCGCGACATGGCGTTCGAGACGCGCCGCGCTCCGCCGCGCCCGCGCCAAGGTGAGGAAGAGATCGGCGCGGCGGTAGGCATCGCTGGCTCGGTCGCGCTCGCCGAGCTTGTCGAAGCAGACGCCGAGCAGATGGTACGCCTTGGCGTGGTCGGGGACGAGATCCACCACCTGCTGCAGGAGTCGCACCGCCTGGCGCGGCATCTCCAGGCCGTTGTGGCACACCGCCATGGCGTAGAGCAGGCGCGCCGAGGGCGGGCGTTCCTCGCTCTCGGCCTCCTCGAACTGTTGCAGGGCCCGATCGTACGTCCCCTTGCGCACGTGGCAGAGCCCGAGGTAGTAGCGCGCCTCCTGGTGCCCGGGCTGGGCGCGGAGCGCGCGCCGGAAGCAGCGGATGGCATCGTCGTAGCGCCGCAGCTCGAAGTAGGCGGCGCCGAGGTTGTAATGGCCTTCGATGCTGTGCGGCGCCAGCGCCAGGCCCTCGCGGAATTGCTCGATGGCGAGGTCGAAGCTGTGCGCTTCCGCGTGCAGAGCGCCGAGGTTGAAGTGACCTTCCGCATCGCCTGGCGAGAGCTGCACGGCTTTGTGAAACTCCCGCAGCGCCGCCTGGCGCTCGCCGCGCAAGTCGAGCAGGTAGCCGAGATTGGTGTGGGCCCGGGCGAGAGTCGGATCGAGCTCGAGGGCGTGGCGCAGGTGTTTCTCCGCCGCCTCGAGATCGCGCTGGCGCAGCAGGAAGCTCCCGAGTCGATACCAGGCTTCTGCTCGCTGCGGTTCCAGCTCGGTGGCATGCACCAGCTCGCGCCGCGCTTGTTCCTCGTCGCCGCGCTGGGCGTAGACGATCCCAAGCCAGCCGAGGGGCGCGGCGGCGCCAGGCTTTTGCGCCGCCCAGCGGCGGAAGCACTCCTCCGCCAGATCGAGGGCGCCGAGGTCGAGGGCGAGGGTCCCGAGGGCCTCGAGCGGCGGCTCGGACTGCTGGCGCAGAAATTCCTGCCAGCGCTCCAGTGCTTCGACCCGGTGTCCCCGGGCCTGCAAGGCGAGGCACAAGGCCCGCAGCGCCTGCAGGTCGGCAGGCGTACGCCGGGCCTGTCGCCGCAACCGCAGCAAGCTCAGATTGGGCTCGGAATCAATGAGTTGATTCAATCGCTGCAAGTGATTCGAGAAGGTGCCGGCCACGCAACTCCCCCACCCTGGGTGTGGCGCTGGCGACGCCCACCCTGTCCCCACCACCCGAACCACACGGGAGCCAAAGCGGCTAGCGGACTTCTCGGGCCACCAGGACCTCGCGCACCACGGAGGTCAACTCGGTGGTGTTCGAGGACTTGACGAGATAGGCGTCGGCCAGCCAGGAAGAGAAATCGTCCCGGTAGGTCGAGTAACCCGAGTTCAGGATCACCGCGAGGGCCGGCTGGACCTCTTTCATCCGACGCAACAGGTCGAGGCCGTTCTCGGTCTCCAACTTGATGTCCAGGATGACCAGGTCCGGCGTGGTTCCGGCGATGACCTGCAGGGCCTCCGCACCGTTCGCCGCCGTGACCACCTCGTGCCCCTCGTCCTCCAGCTCTTTCTTGTAGAGCTTGCGAACATTGACCTCGTCGTCCACCACAAGGATCTTGGGCATGGCGGCTCCTTCGCTGTTGCCGACCTTAGTGCGCCTCTCGGAGGGTGTCAACGACGCGGGCACCCTTGCCACGCGCCGCTCCGGCGACAGCATGCGCCGCCGCCTCGGGAGGCGTTCTCAGGGCTCCCACTGCAGCTCGAGCACGATGTGAAGCGGCACACCGGGCTCGAGCTCGCCGCGCCGGATGAGCACGGGAATGCGCAGCTCCCGCGCTTCGGGCTGCTTCGGCGGCGCCGGGCCGCGTTTCGCTTCCGCGGGCGTCCGGCGCAAGGGATCCCGGATGAAACCCTGACCGCCGCGGCGCGCCGGCCGCGCCGGCTCGCTGGGCAGCTCGATCGTGCGGCCGTAGTCCACGGGCTCGCTCGCTTCTTCCGCCTCCTGGTCCGCGAGGAGCGTCGGCCCGCCGAGATTTTGCGGTGGGCGCGGGAACGAAGTGGTGGGCGGTCCGCTCGGTGCCTGCACGGGTGGCGCGCTCGCTGGCATCGGCCAGGCCGCGCTCGGCGATGCCGCTTGCGGATTCGCCGGCATCGGCCAGGTCGCACTCTGCGATGCCGGACGCTGGACGGGGCGCGACACCGGGGCCGCGGCGAGCGCGCCCCCGGGTTCGCCCACGCCGCTGTCGCGACCGGCCCCGGAGTGGCGGCCGAACTCGCTGCGCAAGCGTAGGAAGAGCAGCCGTGACACGGCGTGCAGCGTCTCGTAGACGCCGCGGCCGGTGGCGGCGGCGGCCTCGAAGTACGGCACCCCGCGCGGGTTGAGGGCGCGTTGCATCTCCTCGATGCTGTGCACCTGCGGCAGATCGCGTTTGTTGTACTGCAGGACCCAGGGCATCCCCTCGAGGCTCAGGTTGTTTTCCCGCAGGTTCTCTTCCAGGTTGGCCAGGGACTGCATGTTGTCCTCGAGCTTGCCGAGCCCCGAGTCGGCCACGAAGACCACGGCATCGGCACCCTTGAGCACGAGCTTGCGGGTGGCGTTGTAGAAGACCTGCCCCGGCACGGTGTAGAGGAGGAAGCGGGTGCGGAAACCGTGGATCTCGCCGAGCTCGAGGGGGAGGAAATCGAAGAACAGCGTCCGGTCCTGACGCGTCTTCATGGAGACCATCTTGCCGCGGGAGTCGCCTGGAACGCTGGCGTAGATGCATTCGAGGTTGGTGGTCTTTCCGGACAGGCCAGGACCGTAGTAAACGATCTTGGCGTTGATCTCGCGTCCGGCGTGATTGATGAGCACCATGGGCGGCTCCGGTCGAAGAGAAGCGATCCCAGGACCTGACGTCCCCGCGTCAGCAAGCGCCGTTCCGGAGTCGCCGTCCGCCCTCGCCCGCCACCGGGAGAACCCTGGCGATCCTCCTGGAAACGAAGGGCAACACCCAGGCCTCGCACGGCGCGGCTGTCCGGAGAGTGGTGCATTCTTCGCCGCTCGCCAGACTTTCCGTGGTCTCTTTGCGCTTGTCCCCTGCGAGTCGCGAGGGCAGAGCCTCTGGAACCTCTGGAATCCCGGTCGGTGCGGGCCCCGATGCGCTGCTCCCGGATCTCCCGAGGCCGCATGCGGCGCCGCCGCGTTGGGGGCGAGCGGGGTGGCACCGCTCTTGTTCCGCTCCCCCGCGTGGCTCGCGACGGGCTCGTGCCGCCGCGCCCGGTGCACGCCGTGTGGCGTGGTCGGGGCGGTGCATTGACCCCCCGAGGGCGGCGGGACTAGACTCCCGTTCTGCACCTCGAAGTCGAGAACCGCTTGCATGGCGCGGACGACGCGGAACAGCGCTTGCCGGAGGCACCATGTCCACGACCCCCAAGATCCTCAACGAGATGTTCGGCCGCTTGCTCGGCATCCAGGTCGGCCCGCAAGTCACGGACAAACTCACCCCCGTCATCGACGGAGTCATCGACAAGGTGCACGGGAGCCTCGATCTGGACACGGTGCAAGGACAGAACACGCTGCGCGCCCTCATCTGCAGCATGGTGGTGCACGGCTGGGGTCTCGGCATGCATCCGGACAACAATCCCACGATGGACCAGGAGGCCAAGCCCATCGAGGTCAAGGTCTGCAAGGACATCCTGGTGCCGATGGACCACCTGAAGTCGCTGCGCTACCTGAAGAAGGACTCGTACGGCCGGGTGAAGAAGGTGCTCTTCGAGCCCGACCAGAACGCGCGCATCCGCGGGCAGATCGATTCCATCCTGGGCGAGATCGCCAGCCAGAAATGGGTGGACGATTGAGTCGGGGTGGAGGAGCGGCGCCAAGCCGTCTCAGAAAACCTTCTGTCCGTCGGCGAGAATCTCGTTCAACGCGTCCTTGAAGTAACTGGTGCCCTGCAGCACCTGCCGATCCACCTTCGCCTTGTAGAGATCCCAGGCCCGGTTCACCTCCGCGCCCAGCGCGCTGGCGAGATTGCCCTCGTGCAGCGCCCGATCGCGTTCGTCCTGGTTGTAGACGAGGATGTCGGAGACGAGCGCCCGCGCCAGGCGGCGGGCGCGCTCGTGCGCGGCCCGGGGCGCCTCACCGGCCGGCGCCACGGTTGCCGGCGGGGATGCAGGCGCCTTGCCCGGTTGGAACGGCGCCGTCTCCAGCTGTGACGGCGGGGCCGGGGCGGGGGCACCGAAATCGAGGGTGCGCTCCGCTTGCCACACCGGCTTCTTCCCGAGCGCCGGCGGCGGGGCCGCGGGAGCCTTGGGCGCCGTCGGTTTGAGCGGCGGCGCTTTCGGCCGCGGGGGCAAGCGCTCGTCGCGCTCCAGACCGAGGAGTGGCGCCGGCGCTGGCGTCAGTGCAGACGCGGGCGCTGGCGTCGGTGCTTCGGCTGCGGGCTTGAACGGCGTGGGAAGCGGCGGCGTCGAGGCCGGCGTCGGCCGCGCCATCACCTGCGGCGTGGGATGCGGCGCCGGTCGAGGCGCCGGCGTGAGCGGCGACAGGGACTGCGGCGTCGAGCCTGGACCGCGGACGCGGAACAGGTTGCCGCAGCCGGGACAGCGAACGCGCAGACCCGCGGCCGGAATGGTTTCTGTCTCCAGCCGGTACGTGTTCCGACAGCTCGGGCAGCGCACGAACATCGCGAGTCTTCCTCCAGGCGTCGCGCTCCGCGCCACCGCCTGCCATCTCCGGGTGCTGCCGGGAACGCAACTATCAGGCCACAGAGGCGCGCGGAGTCGCTAGCCGATCGCCGCCAGCGTTTCCTGCATCTGATAGTGCGTCGCCAGGTGTTCGCGCACGCCCCGGTGCTCCTCCTGCACCAGCTCCGGATCCTGCTCCAGCACGGCGAAGGCGGCGCTCCGTGCGTTCTCCAGCAACTCCAGGTCCTGGCTCAGATCGGCGAAGCGGAGCGCCGGCAAGCCATGCTGGCGCGTGCCCAGGAAGTCGCCGGGCCCGCGCAGCCGCAGGTCGAGCTCGGCGATGGCGAAGCCATCCTGAGTCTGCGCGAAGGCTCGCAACCTTTCCAGACTCTCTTCGCTGCTGCTGCGCTCGGCGAGGAGGAAGCACCAGGCGGCTCCGCCGGCCCGACCGACGCGGCCGCGCAGCTGGTGCAGCTGGGACAGACCGAAGCGCTCCGGGTGGTGGATGATCATGATGTCCGCGGCGGCCACGTCGATCCCCACCTCGATGACCGTGGTGCTCACCAAGAGGCGCAGGGAGCCGCGGCGGAAAGCTTGCAGCAGCGCTTCCTTTTCCGCCGGCCGCAACCTGCCGTGGAGCAATCCCATCGGCACGCCGGCCAGGGGCCCGCTCCGCAGGCCTTCGAACTCCTCCGTGGCGGCGCGGAGGTCGATCTTGTCGCTTGTCTCGATGAGCGGGTACACCATGTAGGCCTGACGACCTTCTTCCACTTGCGTGCGCACGAACCGCAGCATGTCGGCGCGACGTTGCAGCGGCACCAGGCGCGTCTCCACGGGCCGGCGTCCGGGCGGCTTCTCGTCCAGCACCGAGACGTCCAGATCACCGAAGAGCGTGAGCGCCAGGCTGCGGGGAATCGGCGTCGCCGAAAGCACCAGCACGTGCGGCCTGCCGGCAGCACCGCCTTGCTGCAGCCGCAAGCGCTGCATGACGCCGAAGCGATGCTGTTCGTCGACCACGGCGAGGCCGAGGCGGGCCCAGCGCACCTCGTCCTGGATGAGCGCGTGGGTACCCACGACCAGATCCAGGTCGCCGCTCTGGATGCGGGCGCGCAGGCGTTCCTTCTCCGTCTCGCTGCGCGAACCGACGAGAACGTCCAGGCGGACTCCGAGGGTGGCGGCGGGCTGCAGCAGGCGTTCGGCATGTTGCAGCGCCAAGGCTTCCGTCGGCGCCATGAGAGCGCCCTGGAAACCGTTGCCGGTGGCGCAGAGGAGCGCCGCCACCGCGACGACCGTCTTCCCCGAGCCGACGTCGCCTTGCAGGAGACGCTGCATGCAACGCCCTGCGGTCAGGTCGGCGAGGATCTCGTCCAGCACCCGCTGCTGCGCCGCCGTGAGCGCGAAGGGCAGGCCTTCCAGGTAACGCTGGTGCTGCGAGCGCTGCCGTTGCAGCAGCGGGCCGCGCTCGCCGGCGCGGGCGCGCTGCCGCCTTCGCCCCAACACGGCTTCCACCAGGAAGAGCTCCTCGAACTTGAAGCGCCGCCGCGCCTGCTCCGCTTCCTCGGCACTGGCGGGGAAATGCAAGGCAGCGAGGGCAGCGCGGCGCTCGGGCAGGTCCTGGAGCACCGCCGGCGGCAGGATCTCGTGCACCTCGTGCAGATGCGAGTCCAGGGTGTGGCGCATCAGGGTGCGCAGCCACTTCTGCGACACGCCGCGCACCAGAGGGTAGAACGGCACGATGCGCGCCGCGTGCAACAGCTCCTGCCCCTCGTCGTCGGCGCGCTCGAACTCGGGCTGGCGCATCTCGAGCCGGCCACGGCTCGACACCACGCGGCCGGCCAGGACGAGGCGCTGTCCCGGCTGCAGGATGTCGCGCACCCAGGAGGTGTACCAGACGATGCGCAGGCGGCCGCTCTCGTCGGCCACGGTGGCGACGACGCGCCCCGGCCTACCCCCCCAGCCCGGGCGGGCGTGCAGGCTCTCCACTTGCACGCGGACGCAGGCTTCCTGGTCGGGCTGTAGCTCGCGGATGCGGTGCAGGTGGCTGCGATCGTAGTACTGCCGCGGCGCGTGCAGGAGCAGATCCTCCACGCTGCGGATGCCGAGCTTCTCCAGGGCTTCCGCCTTGCGGGGGCCGACGCCCTTGAGATAGCGGCAGGGTTCGTCGAGTCGCGCGGCCATCGCCGAACATCGTAGCAGAGGTGTCGGCGGCGGCATGCAGCCGCAGGCTCGCCGCGCCTCGCGCACCGCGCTGCCCGCCGCCGTGGCGACCACCGTGGTCCGGTTAGACGCCGGACGACTGCGGGCTCGGAACGAAATCGCGCAGCAATGCAGCGAGGTCGGGGAAGCGGAGAGCGCGCGCTTCGAGGCAACGGTACACCACGTCCGGGAGACTCTGGCTCCCGGCGCTTTGGCGGGCCGCGCGCAGATGTTCGAGCGCCGCTGCCGCAGCGCCGCTGCCATGGCAAGCCACCGCCGCGAGCAGGTGCGCCGGGCAACGGCCGGGATCCACAGCGAGAAGGGACTGCAGGCAGGCGAGACCGGCGTCGTGGCCACCGGTCTCGATGTACGCGACCGCGGCCAGCTCGAGCAGCGCCGGGGACACAGCCTGGCCGCGCAGTGCCGGCTCGAACCAGCGCAGCGCCTCGGCGGGCGCACCGCGCCGCAATGCCGTGCGCCCTAGGTGCACCGCCGCTTCGGCAGCGTAGAAGTGGGCGAGGTGGGTGAGCGGATCCCCCCGCGGCGCTCCCGCCGCGAGGGCGCGCTCGAAACCCACGAGAGCTCGCTCGTAGTCACCGGCGTCGAAGGCGCGCATGCCATCACGATAGTGTGCGCTCGCCGCGCCACCGAGCCAGCGCCTGAAGAAGGACATCGCCTCCTCCGGCTGCTCGTCCCCTACCAGGCTCGTCGCTTGGCTGCTGCGAAAGCAAGAGGGTGAAAGTCGCGCGCCATGCTCCAGCCCGGCCGACTCAGTCCATCTGCCGGCGTAAGAAGGCCGGCACGTCCAGATCGTCAGCGTTCCAGCTGCTCCACCCGGCCCGTGGCAGCACCAGGTGCGGCCACTCCACCGCGCGCTCGCCGGCCACCAGAGGGCCGCCGCGCGGCAGCGTCTCGGGCGGCGCCGCCGTCTCTTCCACCTGCAATGCAAGCCCCGGGCCGAGATCGAGAGCACTCGCTCCACCTTGGCCGCGCGGCTCGAGGTGCGGTGCCGCTTCGGCGTGCAGCGATGCGGGCGCCAAACGCGCCGCCGGGCCGGCTTGCGCCGCGCTCCGCGCTGCTGGTGCCGGCGCCGCCGCGGCGCGAGCTGCCTCGCTCTCCTCCCGCGCCGTTCCCGGAATCAAGCGCGTCACCCGCGCCGCCGGGCGCTCCCAGGGCGCCACCGGGCGGGACTTGGGTCCCTCGCCCCGCTGGCTGAACTCGCGCGGCAACGCCGCCGTCGCCCGCTCGCTACCGAAGCCCGTGGCGATGACCGTGACCCGGAACTCGGAATCGTTGGCCTCGTCCACGACGGCGCCGAAGATGATGTTCGCCTCGTCGCCGACCGCTTCCTGCACCAGCGAGGTGGCCTCGCTCACCTCGTGCAGTGTCATGCTCGGGCCCCCGGTGATGTTGACCAGGACGCCGCGGGCGCCGTGGATGTCCACGTCGTCGAGGAGCGGGCTGGAGATGGCCTGCCGCGTCGCCAGGGCGGCGCGATCGGGGCCTTCGGCGACGCCGGACCCCATGAGAGCATCGCCCATGTTGGCCATGATCGTTTTCACGTCGGCGAAGTCGAGATTGACCAGCCCCGGAATGGTGATGAGATCGCTGATGCCGCGCGTCGCACACAGCAACACGTCGTCGGCCATGGAAAACGCCGTGACCAGGGGCGTCTCGGTGCCCACGATCTGCAGCAGCTTCTCGTTGGGGATGACGATGAGGGTGTCCACCGCTTCCTTGAGGCACTTGATACCATCGTTCGCCGAGGAGTTGCGCCGCTTGCCTTCGAAGTTGAAGGGACGACTGACGATGGCCACGGTGAGCGCCCCCAGCTCGCGGGCGAGGCGCGCCACCAGCGGCGCGCCACCGGTGCCGGTGCCCCCGCCCATGCCGGCGGTGACGAAGACCATGTCGGAGCCCTTGAGGGCGTCGACGATGAGACCTTCGTCTTCCTCCACCGCCTGCCGCCCCACATCGGGATTGCCGCCGGAGCCGAGGCCCTTGGTCAGCTTGGAGCCCACCTGGAGCCGCTGGGTCGCGCGGGAGAGCTTGAGAGCCTGCGCGTCGGTGTTGATCGCCAAGAAGTCCACCCCGGAGAGCCCATGGGCGATCATGCGATTGATGGCGTTGCCGCCGGCACCCCCGACGCCGATCACGGTGATACGGGCCAGGTTCTCGCACTCACGTTCGAACTCGAACATCGTCAACCTCCAGGTCCACCCCACCCTCCAGGGGCTCGTGGCCGCCCTGCCGGGCGGCGGCTTCGATGCTGGTGGCCCGCCGGACCGCGGCACCAGTGGTCCGGCGCGCCGCCGCGGCGGCGAAAACGTGACGCAAACGCTGCACCGCGTCGCGCCAGGCCGGCCCGCGGCGCGCCCCGTGGGCAGCGCAACGCGAGGCGTAGTCGAGCAGACCGAGCGCGGTGGCGCTCGTCCGCTGCCGGAGTGCCGCTGGCGCCGCCGCGGCGGGGATGCTGCTGCACTCCTCCGCCAGCCGCGCCGGCAGGCCGAACACTGCTTCCGCGACCGCCACCGAGCCGGGCAGCCGAGCGCCCTGACCGCCGAGGACGACGCGGTCTCCTGGCGCCAGTGCTTGGCTGCGGCGCAGAGCGTCGCGCACCAGACCGAGCAGTTCGCGCCAGCGCGGCTCGATAACGCCAGCCAGAGCTTCCTGGCCGAGCCGAGCGCTGCCTCCGGCGCGGCGGATCTCGGTCTCCGCCCCGGGCGCCGCGGCCGTGACGGCGGCGACGCCGAAACGTTGCTTCAATTCCTCCGCGGCGGCGAACTCGAGCTGCAGCGCATAGGCCAGATCCCGGCTCACGTGCGCCGAACCCACTCCCAGGCAGGCGAGACCTTGCAGGACGTGTTCGCGATACACCACCGCGCCGATCCTCTCCGCTCCGATGTCCACCAACACCGCGCCACGCCGGCGGTCCTCCGCACCGAGCAGCGCCCCTGCTGTCACCAGCGGTTCCGCTGCCACATCGAGGAGCTCCAAATCGAGGTCGGCGAAGACCCGCTCTAGATTGTCCAGTGCCAGGCGCGACGCCGTGACCAGGGCGCATTCGACGACGAGAAGCCGGGCCCGCACACCGACAGGCGAGCGCGCCACCGTGGCGCCGTCGACGCGATGGCTGGTCGGGAGGACGTGCAGCACTTCCTGGTCCGGTGGCAAACCGATGCATGCCGCCTTCTCCAGGGCCTGCTCCAAGTGCGTTTGCCGCAGCGACACCGGCAGCTTGAGCTGCAAGCTGCCGCTCGTGCGCAGCATGCCGAGATGGGTGCCGCCGAGCGCAGCGATCGCCCGGCGCAAGGGAATGCCGGCCTGACGGACCGCTTCCTGCACCGCGGCGCCGAGTTGCTCCCGCGCCAACTCGCGATGCACCAAAACACCATCGCGTCCGGCGCTGCACGGCTGCTCCGCGGCAGCGCAGAGCTGCAAGCCAGCGGCGTCGCGCACTGCCGCCAGCACCCGCACCGCGGAGGAGCCGAGATCGACGAGCAACAGCCCCTCGCGCTCCATGTTCCTAGCCCCGACCATGTCGCGCTCCTCGGGGCGGCTGCTCCACCACGATCTGGTCGCGAAAGCGCAAATCCAGCCGGGCCGGCGCCTGCGCCAGCATCGGCAACACCAAGGAGAGCTTGTCGAGCCCTGCTTCCAGGTGCTGCACCGAAAGTAAAACCCTGGTCTCCGGTTGTGCCAGGAGCAGAACGAGGTCGTCGTTGCGGCGTTCGAGACGGGAGAGGGCGAGGCCAGTCTCCTGCAGCGCTTCCTGCACCCGTTCGAGGCATCGGCTCGCCTCCGGTTCC
Organism: Candidatus Krumholzibacteriia bacterium; assembly: GCA_035649275.1. Taxonomy (NCBI): domain Bacteria; phylum Candidatus Krumholzibacteriota; class Candidatus Krumholzibacteriia; species Candidatus Krumholzibacteriia bacterium. The sequence continues at coordinate 67,877 of DASRJW010000131.1, read as the reverse complement.
AGGCACTTCCCGTCCTCGGCCAGACCGAAGCCACCGACCCGCAGCAGACCGGGTAGGGCGTGCTCCTTGGCGAGGACACGCCCCCGCCCGTCGAGGACGACGCCGTTCTCCATTTGCATGGCGGCGCGCCGGGGCGTGACCCGCACTTCCAGCGTTCCCGGCGCATGGCGCGCGAAGCGGATCCTCATCTTGTCGGCATCGAGCCGCAGGAGCCCGCGCAGTTCCCTCTCCGGCAGCAGGTAGAGCGGGCGGCCGTGACTGGCAGCCTCGAGAGCCTGGCAACGCGCGGCAGCGGGACGCAGGTGGCCGCTCCAGACCACGTGGCGCACCGAGAAGGCAGGCGAGAGAAGGGCGACGAGACAACCCAGAGCGGCGAGGGCCATGCCTGCCGCGGCGCGCAGTGGCGGCGAGAGGAAGGCTCGGGCGCCGCGAGCCCGAGGGAATGATCGTACACCGGTCTGGTGGCCCACCGCCCGCACCGCCCCCGCACATCCACGACACCCAGGACCTAGGACTTCCCCATCTCGACCCGGCGGCGCCACTTCTCGACCAGAACCTCGTTCAGGGCCGTCACATCCCCAGCGCCAAGGGTCAAGACCAAGTCGCCTTTCTCTATAGACGATGCCACCAGGTCGGTCAATTGCTCTTTGTCCCCCACATGGGCCACGCGCTTGTGCCCGTGCTCGCGGATGGAGCGCGCCAGCAGCGCTCCATCCACCCCTGGGATGGGGTCCTCGGAAGCGGCGTAGATGTCCATGACGTAGACGAGATCGGCATCGAAAAAGGCCCGGCCGAAGTCGTCGAGGAGGAACTGGGTGCGGGAGTAGCGGTGGGGCTGGAAGACGACGACGAGCCGGCGACCGTGGCTGCGCTTGGCGGCGCGCAGGGTGGCGGCGATTTCCGTCGGGTGGTGCCCGTAGTCGTCGACGAAGACCACGTCGTTCTCCACCGCCTTGATTTCGAAGCGCCGGGCCACGCCGAGGAACTCGGCCAGCGCCGCGGCCACCACCGGGAAGGGGATCCCGAGCTCCTGGGCCACCGCCACCGTGGCCAAGGCGTTGAGCACGTTGTGCTCCCCCGGCATGCGGAGCCACACCTCCCCCAGGCGGGTGCCATGGCTCGAGACCTCGAAGCGGCTGCCCTCCGCGGTGGTGCTGAGCACGCGCCCCGTGACGTCGGCCTGCGTCACCAGGCCATAGGTCACGGTGCGCTTCTCCAAGCGCGGCATGATCGCCTGCACCTGCGGGTCGTCAAGGCAGACGATGGTGCTGCCGTAGAACGGGACCTTGTTGGCAAATTGCACGAAGGCATCGGCAATCTCGGCCAAGTTCTTGTAATGGTCGAGGTGCTCGGCGTCGATATTTGTGATGATTGCAATTGTGGGCGGGAGGCGAAGGAAGCTGCCATCGCTCTCGTCGGCTTCGGCCACTAGATACTGGCCCGTCCCGAGCTTCGCGTGGGTCCCCATGGCGAGGACCCGTCCCCCCACCACGATGGTCGGATCCAGACCAGCCTGCGCCAGCAGTGTCGAGACGAGAGAGGTGGTCGTGGTCTTGCCATGGGCGCCGGCCACGGCGATGGCGAACTTGAGGCGCATGAGCTCGCCGAGCATTTCAGCCCTGGGGATGACCGGGATCTTGAGGGACCGCGCCGCCACCAGCTCCGGGTTCTCGGGCCGTACGGCGGAGGAATAGACCACCACCTGGGCATCCCCCAGGTTCTCGGCCCGATGCCCGATGGCGACGCGAGCGCCCCGCGCCTGCAGCCTGCGGGTGACGGCAGATTCCTTCACGTCGGAGCCGCTGACGGAGAAGTCGAGGTTGAGCAGCACCTCGGCGATGCCGCTCATGCCGATGCCGCCGACGCCGACGAAGTGGACCCGCTTCACCCGTCCGAACATTCCGACTCCTTTCACGCCGCTCGTCGCACTCAGGAACCTGCTGCAGCCACGGCGAGGAAATCCTCCACCAGCGTCCGCGTCGCCTCGGGCTTCCCGAGCTTCCGGCTCGCCGCCGCCATCGCTTCGAGACGTGCCGGCGCGGCCAAGAGGGCGCTGATCTCCTGGCGCAGGCGCGCCCCCGAGAGCTCCGCATCGGGAAGGAGCACGGCCGCGCCAACTTCCACCAGGGTGCGCGCGTTCGCCGTCTGATGATCGTCCACCGCCCCCGGGAAGGGAACGAGAATGGCGGCCTTGCCGAGCGCGGTGAGCTCCGCCAGCGTCATGGCGCCGGCGCGACAGAGGACGAGGGTGGCGGCGACATAGGCGGCCCCCACGTTGGCCAGGTAGGCCTGGACGCGCACGTCGGCGTGGCCGGCCCAGGCAGGGGCGATGCTTTCGTGCTCCAGGGTTCCGGTCTGCCAGATCCACAGCAGCCGGCGCTCCGCCGCGAGCAGCGGGATCGCCTCGCCGACGGCGCGATTGAGAGAGCGAGCGCCCCGACTGCCGCCGAGGACGAGGACGACCGGAATTCCGGCAGGCAGATCGGCGGGAGCGGCCGATGGGTGTAAAAGATCCTCGCGCACCGGATTCCCCAGACAGCGCACGCGTTCCGGATGGGCGAAGGCCCGTTCGGTGCCGGGGAAACCGACGTAAACCCGGCGCGCCGCGCGCGCCAGGAGGCGGGCCGCGTGTCCGGGGATACGGTTCTGTTCCTGCACCACCAGAGGCCGGCGCAGCAGCGCCGCCGCCAAACCACCGGCGAGACTTGCATGACCGCCGGTGGCGACGACGAGATCGGGTCGAAAACGGCGCACGAGCACGAGGGCGGCGGCGAGACCGCGCAGCAGGCTCCAGAAGAAGCGGAGTTTCCCCAACGGGCCGAGCCGGCGGAAGCCGGTGCTCGGGATGGTGCGCAGCGCGAAACCTTCCTGCGGCACGATGCGCGCTTCCAAGCCGCCGCGACTGCCGAGGAAAAGGCATTCCGTCGCGGGACGGGCGCGTTGGAGCTGCCGCGCCACCGCGATAGCCGGATACAGGTGTCCGCCCGTCCCGCCGCCGGCGAAGAGGACCTTCACAGTCCGCCCTCCAGCAGGCTCGCCCGTCGCCCCGGCCAGCGCCCGGCGAGATCGGGCCGGCGCTCCGCCGCGCGCGCGATGCTGCAGAGGACGCCGAGGGCGAGAAGGTGCGAGACCATCGACGAGCCCCCGTAGCTCATGAAGGGCAGAGGCAGGCCGGTCACCGGGAACAAGCGCAACGCCACCAGCAGATTGATGGCGACATACCAGAAGACCGACAGTCCGGTGCCGACGGCCACCAGCTGGGCGAAGGGATCTTCGTGCGCCCGGGCGACGCGGATGGCGCGGGCGACGAGCAGCAGGAAGAGCAAGAGCACCACGCTGCAGCCGACGAAGCCGAGCTCTTCGCCCATCACCGCGAAGACGAAGTCCGTGTGCGGGTCGGGAATGTAGCCGAACTTCGACAGTCCCCGGCCGAGACCCTTGCCGAAGGGCCCACCGCTGCCGATGGAAAGCACCGCCTGCGTGCTCTGGTACGCCACGTCCATGGCATGGGCGTTGGGGTGCACGAAGCCGGCGATGCGCTCGCGCACGTGCGGCTTGTGCACCGCCACGGCGACCGCGCCCAGCAGGCAGAGCGCCACGGTGCCGGCCAGATGCAGCCGCCGGGCGCCGCCGGCATAGAGCAAGGTGAAGCCGATGGCGCCGAGCGCCATGCCGCTGCCGAAATCGTTCTGCTTCACCACCACCAGGAGAATGGCACCGAGGACGCCGGCGAGGGGGAGGAAGCCTCGGCGCAGCGAGGCGAGCTCCGGGCCGCGGCGACTGATCTCGGCGGCGAGGAAGAACACCAGGGCGACCCGGACGAATTCCACCGGCTGCACCGTGCGCCCGAGAAAGGGCACCCAGGAGCGCGAGCCGCGCACGGCATCGAAGAGGAAGACGACGAACAGGCCCACACAGGAGAGCAGCAAGAGGAGGCGCGAGGCGCGGCGCCAGAGCCGGTAGTCGAGGCGGGAGAGCACGAGCATCGCCGCCATGCCGACGGCAGCGTTGAGCAGCTGTTTCTTCAGGAAGCGCAGGCTGTCGCCGGTGGCGGCGCGCGCCATCTCCTGGCTCGCCGAGTAGAGAACCACGAGCCCCACCACCACGAGAGCCAGGGTGAGCAGCAGGATGGCTTGGTGGTGACGCAGTCTCATGACCGGCTCCCCTCCCGGCTGCGCTCGAGACGCAGCCGCTCCACCGCGGCAGCGAAGCGGTGACCTCTCTCCTCGGCGTTCCGGAACATGTCGAAGCTCGTGCACCCGGGGGAAAAGAGCAGCGTGTCGCCGGGCCGGCCGAGCTCGAGGGCGCGGCGCAGGAGTTCGTCCAGTGTGCCTACGCGCTGCAGCGGTGCCGCTCCCGCCAGCTCGCGCTCCAGGTCGGGTGCGGCCTCGCCGAAGACGAGGACGACCCGCGCCGCCTGCAGGTCGGCGCGCAGGGCGGTGAAGTCGAGCCCCTTGTTGCGCCCCCCGAGCGCCAGGAGCACTGGACCGCGTACGCCGCGCACTGCGGCGCGCACCGATTCCACCGTGGTGGATTTGGCATCGTTGACGATGCGGATGCCGCCGATCTCGCCGCAGGGTTGCATCCGGTACTCGAGCCCGGCGAACTGGCGCAGGCCCTGGCGGGCCGCGGCATTCCACAGCCCAAGACCGCGCACCACCGCCAGCGCCGCCATGGCGTTGCGCACGTTGTGCTCACCGAGGAGCGGCACGTCGGCCACCGCTGCCAGCTCTTCCCGCTCCGCCCCTTGCCGCCAGACGAGAGCGTCGCCGTCCCTCTCCACCCCGCGCCCTTCCCAGAGCCGGCCGAAACCGACCACGCGCGCCGCGGCGCTCCGCCCGACGCCGGCGCTCCAGGGATCTTCGGGATCTACCACCAGGAGGTCCGCCGCGGTCTGGTGCCGGGTGATGCGCGCCTTGGCGGCGGCGTACTCCTCCATGCTCGCGTAACGGTCCAGGTGATCCGGAGTGATGGCGAGGAGCACCGCCGCCCGCGCATGGAAGAGGTCGACGGTTTCGAGCTGGAAGCTGGAGATCTCCAGCACCGCCCAGGCGCGCGAGGGCAACGAGCCGACCACGGCGCTGAAGGGCAAGCCGATGTTGCCGGCCACGACGTGCTCCACTCCCGCGGCGTCGAGCAGACTCCCGACCAGAGCCGTCGTGGTGGACTTGCCCTTGCTGCCGGTCACTGCAATCACGGGTGCGGCGCAGAACCGGTACGCCAGCTCGATCTCGGCCAGGATCGGCAGCCGACGTTCGCGCGCGGCGCGCACCAGAGCGTGCGTCGTGGGTATGCCGGGAGAGAGCACCAGGAGAGAAGCAGCATCGAGGACGGCGGTGCGGGCGGCGGCATGTCCCTCGGCCAGGAACTTTGCCGCCCAGGGTCCGCGAAAGAGAGCCGGCGCTTCGCCGCCTTCGTCGACACCCACGACGCGTGCGCCGTGGGCGTGCAGCAGTTCGGCGGCGGCCTGGCCGCTGCGCGCCAGACCGAGGACCACAACGCGGCGTCCCTGCAGCTCGAGGGGAGCCGGCTTCGGTGCCGCCGCCTGCATGGACCCCCCTACTGCAGCTTGATGGTGGAAAGGGAGAGCATGACCAGGAGTGCGGCGATGATCCAGAAGCGCACGACGATCTTGGTTTCCGGCCAGCCCAGCAGCTCGAAGTGATGGTGCAGCGGGGCCATGCGGAAGACGCGTTTGCGCCGCCAGCGATAGCTCGAAACCTGGATCATGACGGAAAGTGCTTCGGCAACCAGGACGCCGCCGATCACGATGAGGAGGAATTCCTTCTTCACCAGCACCGCCACGGCGCCGAGGGCGCCGCCGAGGGCGAGAGAGCCCGTGTCCCCCATGAACATCTCCGCCGGGTGGGTGTTGTACCAGAGGAAGCCGAGCGCCGCCCCGACGGCGGCCATGCAGAACACGGTGATCTCGCCGCTGCCGCGCAGGTACAGGATGTTCAGGTAATCGGCGAAGGTGCGGTGGCCGCTCACGTAGGCCAGGGCAGCGAAGGCGAGGAAAGCGAGAGCGCACAAGCCGATGGCCAGACCGTCGAGGCCGTCGGCCAGGTTCACGGCGTTCGAGGCCCCGGCGATCACGAAGGCGACGAAGACGACATAGAAGACGCCGAGATTGGGGTTCACGTTCTTGAGGAAGGGCAGCGAGGTGAGGCCGGCCACCTCGGGTTGCAGGGGCTGGAAGTAGAGGGCCGCACCGACCACGAGCCCCACGAGCAACTGGCAGGCGAACTTGGTACGCGCCATCAGACCGCGCTTGCGCACGAGCTTCAAATAGTCGTCGAGAAAACCGATGAGCCCCATGCCGAGGGTGGTGAAGAGGACGAGGAGCACGTAGCGGTTGCCCAGATCCCCCCACAAGAGGACGGGCACCATGATGCTGCCCAGGATGAGCAGCCCGCCCATGCTCGGCGTCCCGACCTTCATCTGATGGGTCACCGGGGTGTCCTCGCGCACCTTCGCCCGGCCCTGCAGCGCCCGCAGCTTGCGCATCACCCAGGGGCCGAGGAGGAAGCTGATCACCAGCGCCGTCACCATCGCGTAGGCCGAACGGAAGGTGATGTAGCGGAGCACGTTGAAAGGCACGAACTGATCGTGGAACGGATAGAGCAACCAATAGAGCACTACGCCACCCCCACCCGGAGAGCCTCGACCACCCGTTCCATGCCGGCGGCGCGCGAACCCTTGACCAGGACCGCGTCGCCGGCCCGCAGGTTCTGGCGCAGATCCTCCAGCAGCGCCTCGAAGCGGGCGTGATGGCGCGCCGCGGCGCCGAGACCTTCCTGCACCGCCGCCTCCACCGCATGCCGCATCTCCTCGCCGGTGGCGAGGAAGAGGTCGACGCCGGCCCGGGCCACGCTGCGTCCGAGGGCTGCGTGCAGCGCCGCGCTGGCGCTCCCGAGCTCGCGCATGTCGCCGAGGCAGACGATGCGCCGACCGTCGTGGCCGGAAAGAACCTCCAGCGCCTGCGCCATGGAATCCGGATTGGCGTTGTACGAATCGTCCAGGACCCAGACTTCCCCCAGACGCGTCCAGCTCGACCGTTGCTTGGTGAAGACGCAAGCCTCCATCGCTGCCGCTGCGGCGCTGGGAACGGCGCCGAGCTCGCACGCCACGGCCAAGGCGGCCGCGGCATTGCCGGCGTTGCCGCGACCCGGGCGCGCCAGCCGGAGCGCGGTGCCGCAGAGGAGCAGCTGCTGGTACCCCGGGCCGTCGGGGCGCGCGGCCTCGACGCGGTAATCGGCGTCGGCGGCGAACCCGAAGGTCACCTGGCGCGCGCCCGCGGCGGCGCGGCGCAGCTCCGGCAGGAAGGGATCATCGGCATGGAGCACCGCCAAGCCGCCCGGACGGAGGCCGGCGAAGATCTCCGACTTGGCGCGCAACACTCCCTGCAAGGAGCCGAAGCGCTCCAGATGAGCGTGGCCGATGTTGGTGACCACCGCGGCATCAGGCTTCAGGAGTCGCGACAGAATTTCGATTTCTCCGAAGTCGCTGGCGCCGATCTCGGCGACGAGGAACTTCTCGTCCCCCCGGCGGGCCAGCACCGTGAGGGGCACGCCGATGTGGTTGTTCAGGTTGCCCCGGGTGGCGTACACCGAGCCGGCGCTGCCGAGCGCCGCCGCAGTCAGATCCTTCGTCGTCGTCTTGCCGTTCGAGCCAGTGATGGCGACGACGCGGAGCGGCCAGCGCCGCAGCGAGGCGCGGGCGAGCGCTTGCAGGGCGCGGAGCGGGTCGTCGACGCCAAAGCATGCCTCAGGCAATTCTTGCCAGCGCTCCCAGGTGTCGAGCCCCACCACCACGCCCCGGGCGCCGCCCTCCAGCGCTTGCGGCACGAAATCGTGGCCGTCGAAATGCTCGCCGCGCAGCGCGAAGAAGAGCGTGCCTGCGATCGCCTGCCGCGTGTCGGTGGCAACGCCGGTGAAGACGAGATCCGGCGACGCGCCGCGCTGGCGGGCGCTAGCCAGGTCCTGCTGCACTTCTGCAGCTTTCAGTTGCACGCCGCACCTCCGCGGCTTTCTTCCAGAGCCACTCTCGCCTCGGCTCGGTCGTCGAAGGGCTGGGTCCGCTCGCCGATGATCTGCACGCGCTCGTGTCCCTTGCCCGCGATCACCACCAGATCCCCCGGCCGGGCGCCGGCAATGGCGCGGCGGATGGCGTCGCGCCGATCGGTGACACGCTGCCACGCGGTGAAGCCGGCAGGGATGCCGGCTTGCATGGCGTCCAGAATCGCCTCCGGGTCTTCGTGCCGCGGGTTGTCGGCGGTGAGGAGCATGGAATCGGCCCATCGCGACACCACCGCCGCCATGAGCGGGCGCTTGCCCGCATCGCGGTCGCCGCCGCAGCCGAAGACGACGACGAGCCGGCCTGGTGTCAGAGGGCGGCAGGTGGTGAGCAAGCGTTCCAAAGCCTCGGGAGTATGGGCGAAGTCCACCACCACCGTCGGTCCGCCCGGGTGCGCCAGCACCTCGAAACGTCCGGGCACGGCAGGCATGGCGGCGAGCGCCGGCAGAACGCGCTCCATGTCGAGACCGAGGAGGAGGCAAGCAGCGCAGGCAGCGGCCACGTTCTGCACCTGGAATCCCCCGGGCAGCGGCAGCCAGAGCTCGCGCGGCCCGCTCCCCCAGTCGAGGACGACGCGGTTGCCCTCGAGGGTGGAGGTGGAGCGCAGGAGACGCAGATCCGCCGGCGCGCGGCTCCCGAAGCTGAAGTGCGCCCCCGGGTGGCTCGCCGCCGCCGCTGCGGTCAGCCCATCGTCCAGGTTGTAGATCGCCCGGGGCGCGCCGGCCTCCGCCAGCAACCCGTGCATCCAGGAAGTCTTCGTCGCCGCATACGCTTCGAGACTGCCGTGGTAGTCCTGATGGTCGCGGGTGACGTTGGTCATGATGCCGAGACGGAAATGTAGCGCTTCGACCCGCCGCTGCGCGATGGCGTGGGAGCTCACCTCGATCGCCGCCGCGCGGGCACCGCGCTCGCAGAGCGCCCGCAGCAACCCCTGCAACTCCAGGCTATCCGGCGTCGTGTGCCGTAGCGGCCGGTAGGGTTCGTCGCCGAGCCGCCAGCCGACGGTGCCGACGAGACCGCACGGCGGGTCGAGTTGCTGCAGCACGTGCTGCAGCATGTGCGCCACGCTGGTCTTGCCGTTGGTGCCAGTGACGCCGACGAGGGTGAGGGCCCGCGAGGGATGGCGATGGAACGCCGCCGCCAGCTGCGCCAGCGCGCCGCGGCTGTCCGCCACCTGCGCTCCCCGGGGCGCCAGCGCCGAGGCATCTCGTTCGCTCACCACCGCCACGGCGCCGCGGCGCACGGCCTCGCCGATGTAGGCGAAACCGTCGGCGCTGCCTCCCGCCACGGCGACGAACAAGCTGCCCGGCTGCACCGCCCGCGAATCGGAGGCGAGCGAATCGATCCGCACCTGCAGATCGCCCCAGCTGCGCTGCACCACGAGGTCGCGCAGCAGCTCTGCCAGCTTCATGCTTCCGTCCCCGTGCTGCGGCGGGCGGTCGCTCAGCGCCGCACCTTCGCTCGCGCCGGCAGTCGCACCGCGCTCGCTGTGGCGAGGCGCGACGACTCGGCGTGCAGATCGTCGGCGCGCACGACGGTGATGCGCGCCGCCGGTGGCTCGAGGTAGCGCGTGCTGCGCGTCACGCCCTCCATGATGCGACGGAAAGTCGCCGCCGCCGAGATGCCGCCCCAGTGGTTCTGGCCGCGGGGCTCGTCGAGAACGACGAGACCGACGAGCCGCGGCGCTTCCGCCGGCAGGAAACCGGCGAAGCTGGCCACGTAGCGCCCCACGTAACGTCCCGCTTCGGCCTTCTGCGCCGTGCCGGTCTTGCCCGCCACCACCACGCCTTCCAGGCCGGCGCGTTTACCCGTGCCCTCGGCGACGACGAGGGTGCACAGGTCGCGCAGCGTGGCGGCGAGTTCCGGATCGAGAGCGCGCCGTACTTCCCGGGGTGGGAAGGCCTCGTCGCCACCGGCGGCATGGACGACACGCAGCGCCATGCGGGGTCGGAGCAGTCGTCCGCCGTTGGCGATCGTAGCATAGAGGTTCGCCAGCTGCAGCGCGGTCACCGAGATCTCCTGTCCGTAGCCGAGACACAGACGCGTGCGTCCCGACCAGTCGCGCGGCAGCGACAACCAGCCATTCGGCTCTCCCGGCAGGTCGACTCCGGAGCGACTGCCGAAACCGAAGCCGCGCAGCTCATCGTAGAGCTCCGGCCCTGGCAGCTCTCGCGCCAGCTTGGCGAAACAGATGTTGCTGGAACGGGCGAAAGCTTGGGCGAAGGTGAGCCAGCCGTCGCCTTGCTCCGGATGGGAATCGCGGATGAGTCCAGCGCGACCGAAGCTGTGCACGCCGCGCTCGGCGTACAGGTACGTGGTGGGTCGCACCAGGCCGCGACGCAAGCCGGCGACGGCGGTGACCGGCTTGAGGGTCGAGCCCGGTTCGAAGAGATCGTAGACGGCGCGATTGCGCCACGTGGCCGGAGTGTAGACGCCGTCGCGCTGCGCCGGCATCGGGGCGCTGGCGCAAGCCAGGATGTCGGCGCTGTGGGGGTCGAGCAGGAGCACTGCGCCGCCGCGGGCGCCGGTTTCGCCGAGGGCGCGCTGCAGCTCGTCGTCGGCGATGCGCTGCAAGTCCACGTCGAGAGCGAGCACGAGGTCGTCGCCGTCGACGGGATCCCGGGCCGACAAGGTGCCGATGGTCTCGCCCTCTTCGTCACGCAGCTGGACGACCTCGCCAGGGACGCCGCGAAGCACGGCGTCGTAGGCCTTCTCGACCCCTTCGGCGCCATGACCGCCCTGGTCGGTGAAGCCGAGGACCTGAGCCCCCAAGGTGCCGAAGGGATACTGGCGATAGGTGCGGCGCTCGAGGCAAACGCCGGGCAAGCTGGCGAGCTGGCGCGCCATGCCGGCGGAGAGCGTCACCTGGCGGCCCACGGTGTGGAAGGTGCCTGGGCGGCGCAACACGGCGCGCAGTTCGCGCTTCGACATGCCGGCGGCCTCGGCGATGAGCCCGAGATCCTGGCTCCGCACCCGGCGGGAGAGCACGGAGATGTCGAAGGCCACGACGTCGAAGGCGAGCACCCGGCCCTGGCGGTCCAGGAGGCGACCCCGCCGCGCTGGCACTTCGAGACGCGTGTCGACCTGGCGGAGCTGTTGGGCGCGGAAGTGAGCGTGCCGGATCACCTGCAGATCCAGCAGCCGGAGGCCGAGAAGGAGAAAGAGACCGAGGACGACCGCGGCGATCTGCTCGATGCGTAGCAGGCACAGACGGCGCGGCATCGCTTCTCCCCTCCCCACCACCGGACCTGCGAGCTCACCGTCGCGCCGTCAACGCGCCGGGCTCTCCACACTGAAGCGAGCTTCTTGCGGCGGCGTCCCGTCAGCCACGAAATAGATGTACTCCAGCGCCTCCGGCTCCGGCGCCGCCATCCCCATCTTGCGGGCCAAGGTGACGATGCGATGCCGGTCGGCGAGCCGGGTCACTTCGGCCTCCAGGACCTCGACCTCGGTGCGCAAGGTGCTGGAGCGTTCCTCCAGGGCGTAGATGCGCTTGTTGAGCTGCACGGCGTGACCGCGCTCCCCGACGTAGCTGAGCGCCAGCCCCAGGAAGACCGCCGCCCCGAGGATGTAGTCCCCCGGCCGCGGCGTCCACGGATCGAAGTCCTCGAACCAGCGCCGCAGCCGCTGCCGCACCGTACGGGCGCGGCTCCTTCCCCGTGATGGACGCGCGCGTATGGAGAGCATCCCCCCGGACACGACGGGCCGCGTCAGTGACGCGGCCCGTTCGCCTCGATCGTTGCCGCCCCTTCAGGGCAAGCGTTGCAGCACCCGCAAGCGCGCGCTGCGCGCCCGCACATTCCTCGCCACCTCAGCCGTTCCGGGACGCACCGCCCGTCGGGTCAGCACCCGGAAGCCCGGCACGAAACCACAGCCGCAACGCGGCAGGTCGGGCGGACAGATGCAGCCTTCCTCCTGCCGGCGGAAGAACTGCTTCACCAGGCGATCCTCCAGCGAGTGATAGCTGAGGACCGCGAGAATGGAACCGGGCGCAAGCACGCCGAGCGATCGCCCCAAACCTTGACGTAAGTTTTCCAGTTCCCCATTCACCCACACCCGCACACCCTGGAAAACCCGCGCAAGAGTCGAGACTGGCTTGCGCCCGGAACCCGAGCGAACGAGGGCGGCCAGATCGGTGGTCGTCACGAGCGGCGCGCGGAGCCGGGCCTCCACGACGGCGCGGGCGATCCTCCGGGCCGACCTCTCTTCTCCATACTCCCGCAGGACGCGGGCGATTTCCTCCATCGGTGCCGTGTGCAGCAACTCCGCCGCGGTGCGCGCCGCGGTCGGATCCATGCGCATGTCGAGCGGTCCCGGCTGCCGGTAGCTGAAGCCCCGCGACGCGGTGTCGATCTGCGCCGACGACACGCCCAGGTCCAGGACGATGGCGCTCACCGTGTCGATGCCGAGCTCTGCAAGACATGCATCCATCCCTGCGTAGTTGCCGTGCAGCAGCTGCACCCGGTCGCCGAAGCGCTGGAGACGCTGCGCTGCCGCCTGCAACGCCTCCGGATCCACGTCCAAGCCGACGAGCCGCGCTTGCGGCAGCGCCGCCAGAATCGCCTCGGCGTGACCCCCGTAGCCCACGGTCCCGTCGAGAACTTGCTCCCCTGGCCCCTGGGCGACGAAGGCCACCACGTCGTCGCACAGCACCGGCACGTGCGCCGTGGAGCCGCGGGCGCCGGACTCCGCCGGCCGCCCCCGCTCACCGGCCATCAGAGCAACGACGGCTGCACGCTCGACCTCGCCGCTGCCGCAGCGGGGGGCAACTCCGCCTGCAGGGCCTCGACTGCCTCGCCCCGGCTCGCGCTCACCGTCACCTGCGCCGGGACGCCGCCGAAATCCAGAATCTGCCGCACGTAGGGCGTGGCACCAGCGAGTACGAAGTGACCACCGGCGCTACGCACCAGGCGGTGCAGCTCCACGAAGAGCTCCAGCGCCTGAAAGTGCACATGCTCCACCCGCTCCAACGCACACACCACCCCGCGCACCCCGGCGAAGAGCAGGGGGCGCAGTCGCGTCGCCAACTCGTCCACGCTGCGACGATCGAGGGTGCCCGCGCAATGCGCCACCGCCACAGGGCCCTGGATGCTGATCAACACGCGCAGCCGTTGACCCGCACGCTCTGAACCCGCCATCCTCCACCCCACAGCGCGGGCACCCCCGCGCTCACTGCAGACCATCCAGAATCGGCCGCGCCACCAGCCGCCGTTCCTCGGCGCGCCGCTCGTAAACTTCACGCGGCCAGAGCTCGATGTGATCCAGCAGGCCGACTACCGAGATCTCGCGTTGGATGCCGGCCAGCTTCAGGAACTCCCGCGGCACCGTGAGCCGGCCATGAGCATCCAGCTCCAACTCGGTGCTGAAATCGCTGAGATAGCGGATGGCGTTGCGCGTGGCCTCGTTTCTCGCCAGGGCCCGCAGCCCGTCCGCCATCCGGTTCCATTCGTCTAGGGGGTAGAGGAGAAGGCAGGGGTCGGTGCCGACGGTGAGGACCATGGAGGTCTGCCCCTCGGGCAGAAGTCGGACGAATCGAGCCGGGAGGACGAGCCTCCCCTTGGGATCGATGCTTTGGACCTGCGTCCCGATGAACCTCTGACGCTCGGTTTCGGCCATGCTCCAGGGTCACTCACTTTGATCCGATCCAACCCTATTTCCACCTCTTTCATCCCCGCGGCGGACTATAGGGAGACACCTGAGGGAGGGTCAAGGGAATTCGCGGCGCTCCCGACAGTGAGCGTCAAGTGTTTGCGACGTGTCGATTTAAGTATTCGTCAGGAGGCGAGATGAGATTCCTGACGCAGCGAGAGGCTCGCTGTGTGCGGGCTACCTATTGCTCCCACTTTTGCCCGTGGCAGGACGGAAGATGCCGAAGGAGCTGGTGAAGCCGTGGACGTGCGTCCGGCCCCCCACGGGGCCGATCTCACCGTTGCAGAAGAAACCGCCGAGGGGCAAGCCGCCGAGGAGGCGGCGGAAGACGGCGCTGTCGTGATCGGGCTCGCCGTAGAGGTGGATGCCCCGTCCGAGACAGGAGAAGAGCAACGCCCCGACCGCATCCTGCGCCTCGGGACGTCCAGCGAAGCGCTCCAGCACCAGTTGCAGGTCGTCCTCGGAGGTGCGAGCGTCCCGCACATGGAATTGGACGCTCTGTCCTTGGCGCAGGTGCGCGCCGATGGCGAGCGCACCATGGCGCGGGTCGATGCCGAGAACGTTGCGAATGAGGAAATCGCCCGCACCGAGCGTCGGCGCCAGCTCGTCCATGGCGAGACCGAGGAAGAGCGCTTGACCCATGAGCTCGCGATCCCGCTCCGGCGCGACGGCGGCGATTTCCTGCAACACCTGCAACGCCGGTACGCCATCGAGCTCGAAGAGAATGTGCTCGTTGCAACGGGTGATCTGCAGGGTGCGGCCGATCGGTCGACATCCTTGCGCCACCACGGTGTCCACGGCGATGTCGCCGGCGAGGGCGACACCCACGGCGCCGCTGCGCCGCGCTTCCGCCCCGAGGAGGAGAACGTTGCCGCCCGGGCCGTCAGCGCCGCTCGCGAGTCCGCCGATCTTGGCGCCGTCGGCGTAGGCGTAGTCGAGACCTGCGAGCAAACGCTCGACCGGGAAAGTGAACGGATCGGCGAGGAGAATGAAGTGAGCGGCCGGCTGGGGCGCCACGCCGAGCGCCTGGTGCCACGCCCGCGGTGGAGCGTCCGCGTCGGGCAACGCCTCCGCCTCGAGGGCGACGGGGTGCAGCGTCACCCCAGGGAGCGAGGCCGCGATGAGCGCCAGCGCCGGCTGCTGCTCCAGCTCCCGCCCGCCGCCGATGACGCCGCCGGCGGAGCAGCCGAGCCGCGTTCGCGCTGGCAGGTGTGCGGCGAGCCGTGCCGGGAGCGCTTCGTACACCGAGGCGAAGTGGGGCGAAACGAAAACGAGGGCGAAATCGGGGCTCTGCTCCTCGAGCTCGGAACGCACCGACGCCGCCACAGCGGCGAGGGCTGCATCCAGATCTTTGTGCGTCGACACCGCCGAGGCCCAGCGCACGCAAACACCACCTTCAGGCATTGCCCGGCGCGACGTGACGCCGCGCCGGAGCCATTGTAGCCGAGGCCGGTGTACGCTGACGAGCTTTCTCCCCCCCAGTGTGTGGCAGCGCGCCTCACCTTCCCTCACTCGGGCGCGAGGCGTAGACTCCCCGGGCGAGGCTCGCATGCGGACGCAAGCGGAGAAGGGCAAAGCCTTTCGCGCTCTCCACGAGCGCGACGGAGCCTTCATCATCCCCAATCCTTGGGACGCAGGCACGGCGCGCCTCCTCGCCGGGCTCGGCTTCGAGGCGCTCGCGACCACGAGCGCAGGCTTCGCATTCTCCGTCGGCCAGCGGGACAACAGCATCGGTCGCGAACGCATGCTGGCGCACGTGGCGGCGATCGTCGCCGCCACCGATTTGCCGGTGAGCGCCGACCTCGAGAACGGCTTTGGTGACCCTCCAGAGACGGTGGCGGAAACGCTGCGGCTCGCCGCGGCAACCGGTCTCGCCGGCGGCTCGATCGAGGATTCGACCCAGCGCCCCAGCGCTCCGATCTATGAGTACGGTCTTGCCGTGGAGCGCATCCGTGCAGCGGCGGAAGCGGTGCGCGCCCTTCCCTCCCCTTTCACGCTGACCGCCCGAGCGGAGAACTACCTCGTCGGCCGACCGGACCTCGACGACACCATCCGGCGACTACAGGCCTATCAGGAGGCAGGGGCGGATGTCCTCTATGCGCCGGGCTTGCGGAGCAAGGAAGACATCGCCGCCGTCGTCGGTGCGGTCGGTCGCCCGGTGAACGTGGTGATGGGATTGCAAGGGGTGCAGCTGAGCCTGGCGGAGCTGGCGGCGCTGGGTGTGAAACGCGTCAGCGTGGGGAGCGCGCTCTCCCGCGCGGCTCTCGGGGCCTTTCTTCGCGCCGCCCGGGAAATGCGCGAACGCGGCACCTTCACCTTTGCCGAAGCTGCCGTACCCTATCGGGAAATCAGCGCCCTGTTCGAGAAATGACGCACGCACCCTGGCTTTTGCAGACCCGTGAGGGCTGCGAGCACGGTGGCGAACGTCTCGAGGAGCAAGATCGGCGCGGAGCGAGCGGCTCAGCGTAGCAGCGTGAGCTTTCGCGTCACCACGCGGTCCGCGGCGCTGAGACGCGCCACGTAAACACCGCTCGGAGCCTCGCGCCCGGAGGCATCCCGCCCATCCCACTGGATCGCGTGCGGCCCGGGACGCAGCATGCCCCGCACCGGCGTCGCCACCACCCGGCCGCGGGCATCGATGAGGTCCAGTCGTACCGCCACGGCGACGGTGGCGCCAGCGAGGGCGGGTACATCGAAGGCGAGGCGCGTGTTCGGATTGAAGGGGTTCGGCACGGCCGCGTGCAGTCGCAGCTCGGAAGCGGGGGCGGTGAAGAGCGTGAGCACCGCCGCGATCCGGAAGCCCTCCTCCCCCTCCACCTCGATCAAATAGCCGTACCAGCTCGCGGGAGCAGCGCTCGCGTCGAGGCACTGGAGCTCGCCGTGGCCGCGCAGCGTCGCCACCACCACCGCGCCTTGCGTCCACTCCGCCTCCCCGCGCTCCGGCTCGGCAGCGAACGGACCGGCCCGGCGCACGCGCCACTGGCGTTCGCCCACCTCGGTGCCACCCCGCCACGACAGCCACACGCCGCGCCCGGCCTCGAAGACGGCGTGCAGATCGGTGAGAGCAAGCGGCGTCGGCACGGCGAAGCCGTACTCGCCGGTGCGGTGGATGCTGCCGCGGTGCGTCGGCCAGGGGAAGCGAGACGGGACCCAGGGCACCCCCAGATCCCACAGCGTGATCCTGCCCTCCCAGCTCTGCGCCAGCAGGTCGGCGTTGCCGTCGCCGTTCACATCTTCCAGGGTCGGCGTCGCCCGCAGCTCGGCGCCGAGGGCGATGGGAAAACCGTCCACCTCCGAACCGTCCAGATTCCAGGCGTGCAGGACGGCGTTCTCGTTGCCAAAGAGGATCTCGATCTCCCCGTCCCCGTCCACGTCACCGAGGAGCGGCGAACTCTCGCTCACCGCACCGGAGAAGAACGGCTGCGGCAAGAGCGCGATGCCGTGGGCGTCGAAGACGTGGATGCGGCCGTCGCTGCCACCGACGACGATCTCCAGCGCCCCATCTCCTTGCAGATTTCCCAGTGCCGGCGAGGGCACCACGGAGCCGCTCAGCGCCTGGATGCCGCCGACCGGGAAGCCCGGCAGTTCGCTGCCGTCCGTATGCATGGCGTGCAAGCGCCCCGAGCTTTCCAAGAACACCATCTCGCGCTGGCCGTCGCGCTCGAGGTCGGCGATGCAGATGCCGCTGGCGAAGACGGTACCGAAGGGGTCACCACCGAGCGGCGCGGTGCGCGGCCAGCCGGGAAGCGGCCGTCCTTGCGCGTCGAGGACGTAGAGCTTGCCGTTGGTGCCGCCGAAGACGATCTCCTGACCCGGAGAGGACGGATCGAGAGGCGCGACCGCGGGGGCGCAGCGCAGGAAGGGGCTCCCGGTATCGAACAGCACCCCTTGGGTGGCCGCCGAGGCGTCACCGTCGGCGATCTCGCTGCCGTCGGCGTGCCAGCCGTACAGGCGGCCATCGCGGGCGGCGAGCAGGATCTCCGGCGCTCCCCTGTCGTCCAGGTTCGCCACCACCGGCGGCACCTGAGAACCCCGATGCGACTCCGCCGCAGGCGCCAGAGGACGAGGCCAGCCCGGGAGGTCAGCACCCTCACCGTTGACCACGGTCACGAAGCGCGAGATCGGATCCCAGGTGGCGACGACGATCTCTCGTCCCGGAGCGCGATCGAGATCGGCGATCGCCACGGGACCGAAGACCTCGCCGTGGCCGTAGAGAACTCCCCAAGTGGCGGCGTTCTGGTCGGCGTCGCGCAGCTCGATGCCGTGGGCATCCCAGGCGAGGACTTGCTTCGCCGCCACCACCACGTCCAGCCCGCCGTCCCCGTCGACGTCGGCCACACCGGGAGTCGAAGCGGAGAAATCGTTGGCATCGTTGGGCCAGCCGGAAACGAGGGGCGGATTCGTGCTCACCGAAACGGTGAGGCTCGGGTCGCCTTCGAGGAAGGTGCGGTCGAGCGCCGTCACCCGGTAATAGTAGCGATGGCTGGGGGCGAGGCCGACATCGCGGTAGGTGCCGTGCAGGGGGAGGTCGGTATCGACACGAACGAACGGCCCGGCCGGCGCGTCGGCGCGATGCACGTGGTATCCCAGGCGATCGAAATCGTTCACCGGATTCCAGCGGATCTGGATGACGTCGCTGGCGTCGGAGCTGGCGAAGGACAACCCCGTCGGCACCTCCGGCCGGCGTAGATCGAAGGCGATGAAGCTGCCCTCCGCATTCTGCAGATGCCGCAGCCACAGCTCCGCCGGCCGGCTGAGCTCGGTGTCCGGCTCGCGCACCACGAGGGGTGTCGCGATCTCCACCGTCGCTCCGGGCGGAATGTCGGCGACCGTCACCGAATCCACCAACGTCTCCAGGGTGGGATCCACCGCCACGAGGGCGAGGGACACCTGCAGCGCCGTGCCACCGCCGCGGTTCTCGAGACGATAGAAAAGATCCACGGCTTCGCCGGCTTCCTGCACGCCGTTGCCATTGCCGGCTCGGGAGTCGTCGAGACGCAGATTGGCGAGAAGCGGGGATGCGGCGCGTACCAGCAGCTCGACACGATGGCTCGCGCTGCCGCTGGCGTACTGGACCGCGAGGCTCATGGTGACGACGCTGCCGTCCGAGACGCTGGGAGCGAGGCGCACCACGAAGGGCGACACACCGGCGGCTTCCTGGCTCGCGGCGAGATTGGGATAGGCGCTCGTGCCCTGGAGAATGGTGACGGCTGGATCCGTCGTGGTGAGGGTGGCGGCGATGCCGGTCCGCGTCGTGTTGCCGGAATTGTGCAGTATGAGCCGGAGCGTCGCCGTCTCGCCCGCGTCCAAGCGTCCGTCCTGGTTGCCCGTGCCGCTGCCGCCGCCGTCGTCGCTCACCTGCGTCGAAGCGAGCGTGAGTCCAGCGCCGGCCAGCGTCACCGGTAGCGTCGCCCGATACGGCAAGTGATCGTAGCCGGTCACGGTGAGATCCAGCGTTCCCGCTGTCCCCGGCTCGACGTCGAGCACCACGACACCGTTCGCGCCGGTGCGCGCCACGCGGTACTCGTCACCGGGCTTGGAAAAGCAGACCAAGGCCCGGTCGAGCGGTCCTTGCGCATCGTGCACCGTGAGCGATACCTGCTGCGGTCCCACATGAAGCGACGCCGGGACGCCCTCCACCTGCAACGCTTCGACCCGGGTGGCGATGCCGAGCTCCGGATCCCCGAGGAGGGTGTAGACGAGCTGCGTCCAGAGCTCCACCGCGGGCAGGAAGGGCAACAAAAGTTGGTGGCGCGACTCGGTCATCGCCACACCCACGCGGCGCTCGCCCTGCACGAAGAGTTTGTCGAAGAAAGCGAGCTGATAGGTGCGTGCCGTGGCCGGGAAGGCTTCGCGCGTGGCGCCGATGACCACGGTGGCGCCGCCGTCGGGGTTGTGCAGCAGTGTCTCCGCCATGGATTCGAAGTCGAAAGCCGTGGCGGTACAGTTGAGCATGTAGAAGAGTCCGGCCCGGGGGCCGTTGACCAACTCCGCCGCCTCCCTCACCGTGAGGCTGGCGTCGCCGAGAGAGAGGGTGTAGCGAAAGCCGTGACCGACATGGACCACGGTGCCGTTGCCGGCGTCGATGGCCTGCGTCGCCCCGAGCCGCGTCAAGGGCTCGCTCCCCTCCCAGAGCTGGGTGGCTTCGTAAAGCTTGCGAACTTGCATCCCCGCCGGCAGGAGGTGCGCCACTTCCTCGGCGTACTCCGCTCCGTCGGCCGACGGCGGCGGCCCCTGTGGGTCGTAGTTGGTCGGGAACAAGACTTCCGCCAGGAAGAGGATCTTGTGTTGAAAGTCCTGCTGCACCGGCAGCTCGTAGCCGAGCGTCTTGTCGACGAACACTTTCGCCTCGGCGCTGGTGCTCACCGGGGCGCGCCCCAAGTACACCTCCGAGACGAGGTCCGCCTCGTCGCTCGCTGCGCCGGGTGCAGCCGGCGGCTCGCCGAAGAAGGCGTCGCCGTCGGCGTTCCAGGTACCGTCGAGACAGGAGTAGTAGAGATCGGAGATGGGGAAGTCGAAATTGAGCATCTGCATCGCCACGTAGCGGGCCGGAATGATGTCGGTATCGCCGGCGAGGAGGACGAAGCGGACGCCCCAGAGCTGGTAGGCGTCGCGCAGGTAGTTGCGCAGCGTCTCGGCGAAGTCACAGCCCTGCACGGCGGCGGCTCGCACCTCCGTCACGGTGCGCACCACCGCGGGCACGCCCTTCGCGGTCTTCCAAGCCGCGAGCCGGGCGAACTCCCCGGCCATGGCCTGGGAGGTGACGATGAGGTACTCGACCGGGCTGCCCTCCAGGCTCGGCGCCTCGGTGGGCTGGAATGGCCCGAGCGGAGAGCCTGCGAGCCGGAGCGGGGCGAGCCGCGCCCGGACCACGGGGGTCGGCGCGTCGGTCCGGGCTACCGCGACGGACGGCGTCACGCTCTCCCGCGACGGGCTACCGCTCGGGGCAGCGAGAGCGGCGCGGCCGGCGGCCGGGAGGCAGGCGAGAGCGAGTGCGGCGAGGCGCACGCCGCGCGCACGGACGGTTCGAATCATGCTTCGGGTCGCATCCCCCGGGAGGCTACGGGGCCAGCGTTGTCTTAAGGGCAGAAGCCTGAGACGTCGTCAATGGGACGATGGTAGGGCCTGTGGAAGCAGGGCGCAAGGGAGCGAGGTCAGGGGCCCTCGTCGTCGCCGGGCGAAGGGCACGATGCCGCTGCGGAAGCCAAAGGAGCCGGCAGAATCCGCGGGGCCGGGCGGCGCCGCGCCGCGGCGGTGGCCCGCGTCAAGGAACTGGCGAGCTCGCGCCGCCGGCGCTCGAGCTTTCGATAGATGGTACGCGCGGTGATGCCGAGCAAGCGTGCCGCCTTGGTCTTGTCGCCGTCGGTGAAGCGCAGGGTTTCGGCGATCATCCGACGCTCGATCTCGCGCAGCGAGGTGCCCACGGGGAAGGAGATCCGGTCCTCCGGCGCCCGCTGCAGCACTTCCGGCGGCAGGTCCTCGAGGCGCAGGCGTTCCCCTTGCATCAGGACGACGGCGCGCTCGATGGCGTTCTCCAGCTCGCGCACGTTTCCGGGCCAGGCGTAGTCGGTGAGCGCCGCCAGCGCCACCGGCTCGATGCCGGCGATGCGCTTGCCGTCCTTCGCCGCGTAACGGCGAATGAAATGATCCACCAGCAGGGGGATGTCGGACTTGCGCTCCCGGAGTGGCGGCAGCTGCACCTGGATCACCCGCAACCGGTAGTAGAGGTCTTCACGGAAGCGGCGCTCCGCCACCAGACGTTCCAGGTCCGCATTCGTCGCCGCGATGATGCGCACGTCCACGCTCAAGGTGCGCGTGCCGCCGACACGGTCGAACTCCCCTTCCTGCAGTACCCGCAGGAGCTTGGTCTGGGTGCTGGCGCTCATGTCGCCGATCTCGTCGAGGAAGATCGTGCCGCCGTCAGCGAGCTCGAACTTCCCCTTTTTCGCCTTGTGGGCTCCTGTGAAAGCGCCCTTCTCGTGCCCGAAGAGCTCCGACTCCATCAGGCTGTCCGGGATGGCGGCACAGTTGACCCGGATGTAGGGCTCCTCGCGCCGCCGCGAGAGCTGCTGGATCGCGCTGGCGATGAGCTCCTTGCCGGTGCCGCTCTCGCCTTGGATGAGGACGTTGGCGGAACTCGGGCCGACCTGTTCGACGAGCTGCAGCACGCGCCGCATGGCCGAGCTCGGCCCGATGAGCTGTTGCAGCGCCGAGTCGGCGGCGACCGAGGGTGCCAGAGCGCGCCGGCGCCGTGACGCCAGGGCCCGCTCCACCACGGTTTCGAGCTGGCTGCGACCGAAGGGCTTGAGGAGGAAGTCGCAGGCGCCCTCGCGCATGGCCTCCACCGCCACCTCGATGGAGGCGTGGCCGCTCATGAGCACGCCGGCCACGTCGGGGTGCGAGGCCCGGAGGCGCCGGAGGAGCTCCAGGCCGTCCATGCCGGGCATGCGCAGGTCGGCGAGACAGAGCGACACCGGTTCCTCGTCCAGGAGACGCAGGGCCTCGGCGGCGCTGGCGGCGGTCAAGATGTCGTAGGTATCGCGCTTGAGGATTCTGTAGAGGGAGTCCAAAAGGGCGGGCTCGTCGTCCACGAGCAGCAACAGATGGCGCACGGATCCTCCTGATCACGTCCCGCTGGAAAGCATGCATCCTTGCGTTGCGTCGCCCGTGGAGAGCGACTGTACGATTATAAACTGGCTGGAGCGCCGCTCCAAACGGCTCCTCTCCGCGGCAGTCGGAGCCAGGCCGGGGCTGCAATTCTGAGCCAAATGGCGCGCTGCGGGGGGCCACCGGCGCGTCACGCGTCGCCGTTCCGACCTGCCCACCCAGGGTCCTCCCCCCGCCGAGACGTGGACGACCCCACCTGCCCCATGCCCTATCGTCCCCGACGAGGTGGCGCCGTCCCTCCCGCCGCGGCCGGCCCCCTGCCGGGCTCCCTCGCCCAGGGCCGTCCTGCGCCCCCTTTGCAGCACGACGAGGCGTTTGTAAAATGCTCCCCGCCGGCCTGGAGGTCCCCGTGCAGCCACCCGCGCAAAGCCAGGCGCATCTCGCAGTCGCCGCCATCCGCGTCCTGCAGCACCAGGAACAGCGTCCTCCCACGGTGGAGGAGATCGCCTCCCTGTTGCGCTTTTCCAAGGAGTACACCGGCCACCTGGTGCGGGCCCTCGACGCGGCCGGCATCGTCCAGATCATCAAGAGCGCTTTCGATCAGCGCGTCGAGGTGCGCGATCACCACAAGATCGAAGCGCTGCCCGCCGAGGAAGCTGGCCCGGGTTTCAAGGACGAGGTGGACGCCTTCCACCAGCAGTTCGAAGCGAAGCAAAAGAAGCTGCAGAACCTCTTCGATGCCGACGAGCGCGGCGACCGGCAGCGCCAGCGTTTCCAGAACCTCGACGAGGACCTGCGCAAGTTCAAGTCGCCGCGCTACGACCCCTTCGGGGAAGATCCGGAGAAACCGCGCTGAAACGCCGCCTGCCCCGGGCACTTCCCTCCTTGTTGCTCCTGCTGGCCGGCTGCGACCGCGGCCCCCACCGCGCCACCGACGCCTTCGTCGCCATGGGAGCGCCGGTGCAAATCACCGTTCTCGCCCGCAACGAGGCGGAGGCCGACGCGGCGCTGCGCGCCGCCCGCGCCGAGGTCGAGCGCCTGGAGGCGCTCCTCTCCGACTTTCGCCCGGCGAGCGACCTCTGCCGGCTCAACGAGCGCGAGTCGGTGACGCTCGCCCCGGAAACACGGCTCCTGCTGCAACGGGCCCAACAGGTCTGCCGCGACACCGGCGGCGCCTTCGACGTCAGCATCGGGCCGGTAAAGCGACTCTGGGGCTTCGGCGGCGACACGACGCCGCACCTCCCGGAGGCGTCCGCACTGCAGCATCTCCTCCTCCACGTGGGCTGCGAGACCTACCGCCTCGAAGCGGACGGCAGCTTCCACTGGCTCGATCCCGAAGCGCGGCTGGATCTCGGCGGCATCGCCCAGGGATTCGTCGCCCGTTGCGTCGCCGACAGCTTCCGTGCCCGGGGGCTCCGCGACTTCCTGATCGACATCAGCGGCGACATCGTGGTCGGCGGCGAACGACCCCGCGGCGGTCCCTGGCGCATCGGCGTGCAGAACCCGCGGCAGCCCGACTCGCTCCTCGCCACCGTGCCCATGCGCTGGCGGGCGGTGACCACCTCGGGCGACTACGAGCAGTTCTTCATCGAAGGCGGCGTGCGCTACCACCACATCTTCGATCCCGCCACCGGCTACCCGGCGCGCGGCACGGCGAGCGTCAGCGTCTTCAGCGACGATCCCATCGCCGCCGACTGTTACGCCACCGCGCTCTTCGTCCTCGGACCCGAACGGGGGATGGCGTTCCTGGCCGCTCGACCGGATTTGCAGGCAGTCTTCGTCGTCGAAGGGAAGGAAGGAGGGGTCGCCCTGCAGCCGAGCGCGGGGATCGCTGCTGTCTTCGCCCCTGCCCAGCGCTGACTCAAGCGTTGGGCGGCGTGAAAACCAGGGGCAGGGTGAAGCGCACCGTGCCGGCCTCGATGGCGGGGAATCTCCACGAACCGATCTGGGTGCAGATGCAGCGCTGCATCGCCCCATCGCCGACACCGTCTTGCTGCACCACCAGACCGCGCACGCTGCCATCGGCTTCGATGTCCATCTGCAGGGTGATCTTGCCCTGGAGCTGCGGCGCCTTCTTGAGGGCATTGTCGTAGCAGAACTTGATGCCCGACTTGTAGCGCTCCACCACGGCCATGAGGCTGCGGCTGTCCCGGCCCGAAGCGGCGGCACCATCGCCGTCGCTGCGCACACCCTGATCCACCACGTCCACGCCGGCCCGCTGCACGCCGCGCGCCGCGCCGCCGCCGCGGCCGGCGCCGGTGCCTTGCAAGAGATTGTCGATCCCGGCCAAGGCCTCGGTGCCGCGTCCGCCCTCCAAGCCGGCGCGGAGCGCGCCGACCGCTTCCTTGCCCCGACCGCCACCATTTCCGGGACCGGCGGCGACGGGCACCGTTCCTTGCAACGAGGAGAGCAGCTTGTCGACGTTCGCCGT
Organism: Candidatus Krumholzibacteriia bacterium; assembly: GCA_035649275.1. Lineage (NCBI taxonomy): Bacteria > Candidatus Krumholzibacteriota > Candidatus Krumholzibacteriia > Candidatus Krumholzibacteriia bacterium. The sequence goes on along the minus strand of DASRJW010000131.1, from coordinate 43,114 downwards.
GGTGGACTGCAGGTTCTGAGCGACGCGAGCGCCGGCTTCGCGCCCGCGGTTGCCCGCCACCGGCTCCGGTTGTCCTGCGGGGCGCTCGGCGCCACCGCCTTGCGGGCGCCCCTGCGGCGTACCACGCGGTGGTGCCGGAGCACTCTTGGTAGGAGCCGGAGCAGGACGCGGCGGCGCCGGCGGTGGTGTCACCGGTTTCGGCGCCACCGGCTCGGGTGCCGGCGGTGGCGGCGGCTTGGGTGGCTCGACGGGAGCCGGTTCAGGCGGCGGCGGTGGTGGTGGGGGTGGTGGCGGCTCGGGCCGCAAGCTCTCCGGGTCGAGCAGCGAGATCTCGGTGAGCGTCGGGGCCTCGGGGAAAGCGATGGGCCGGAGCGCCAGCCAGGTGAGCACGAGGACGTGGACCAGGAAGCTGACGCCTTGGGCGCGCCGCGTCCGCACCGAGATGCGCCGGTGCTCCTGTCGTGCCGCGAGGACACTCCGCGCCGAGACCGCCACGGGACGATTCACGGTGACCTCGCGGTGCTGGAGTCGGCGGGCGCCGCGGGGGCGGGGGCGGGCGCGGGCACGACAGCAGTCTGGGCTCGCAGGCACTCGGGGCGCAGGCGATACGGCAGCACCCGGCCGGAAGCATCGAGGTTCAAATAATGGGAGAGCACATCGCGGCCGAAGCGCTCCTCAGGACGGGAAACGATGAAGAGTGCCTGCGGCGAGTAGAGCTTGCCTTCGATGCGCACGTCTTCGGCGCGCAGCGACTGGGTGGCTGGCGGCGCGACAGGATTCGCTTTCTCACCTGTCGTGAAGGCTGCGGTGCTCGAGAACGCCAGGAAGAGCGCGCAGCCGCTGGCGCGCCGCAGCGCGCGAAGGAGCGCCGGGACCGCCCTACGGGTTGCTGCCATCGCTCCCCTCCTTGGCGGGAGGCGCTGCGTCTTCCCAGGTGCCGGTGAGGAAGGCCTGCACCGCCACGTCGGAGAGCACGGAGGCAGGCGGCGCGCGACGCTCGGCCTCGGCAGCACCGGCATCGTCGAGCCGCCAGTGACGGCGCAGGAGCCCCAAGTTTTCCCAGGCCGGGGCGAAGGCGGGATCCGCTGCCACCAGGGCGCGAAGCATCGCTTCGCTCGCGGCCACGTCACCGTTCCGGAGCAGCGCCACCGCGAGGTTGTTGCGGACTTCCGGCGCCGCGTCGGCGGGCAGATCGTGCAGCCGCGACGCCGCGGCGGTGCTATTCCCCTCCAGGAGATCGAGCCAGGCTAGATTCGCGATCGCCGCCGCTTGCCATGGCCCGTGCTGCAGCGCTTCGAGCGCTTCCCGCGCCGGGTCGACGTATCCCGCTTCGGCCAGGAGCAAGGCGATGTCGAGCTGCACGGGCTCCGGCCAGGCGCCGAGAGGCCGCGCCGCGAAGTAGCGCAGCGCTTCGGCACTCCGCCCGTTCTCGTGCAGGAGCAGGGCGAGGAGCGTGAGCGCCGGCACGTGGTCCGCATCCCGGGCGAGAGCCTGACGCAAGGAGACCAGCGCGGCGTCGGGCTGGCCGCGCTCTCGGTGCCAGAGTCCCAACTGCACCCAGGGCGCGGGGTCGGCCGGTGCCGCCGCCGCGGCGCGACGCAATTCTTCCCCATCGTCCGTACGCGGGCGCAGCGCTGTCCGCCGCGCCGTACCACAGCCGCCGAGGAGCACCAAGGCCACGGCGCCGAGGAGGAGCATGCAAATCTGGCGCGAGTGGCGCCGTCCAGTCGATGGCTCGCAGCTCCTCATGAGGTGCAATCCCTCCAGCTCGCTGCCGGAACGAACGCGTGCGGCGTCACGAGACCAGGGCGATCGATGGATCGCCTGGAGCGTCGCAAGGAGCATTCCGTCAAGGGGGAACAAAGACGAAGAACGGCGTCGGACGGGTGGGGACGCGTCGAGACAGCGCCGGATACAACCGGGACTGCAGCGCGACTTCCCAGGCAGAGGCTGCACGGTCCTCCTGCGCCCCGCGCAAGCCCTGCGACCAGGCATCGATGGCGCGGCTGCCGAGCGCCTCGGCCTGCGTCCCGAGGGCGGCGCGGAATGCTTCCAGGTCGGCGGCGCCCAACTCCGCCGGCGCCGGGCTCGCGGCGAGAGCGGCGCCGAAATGGTCCAAGCATTCGCCCACGCGCAGACATGCTGCCGCATGCCACGGCTGCACGGGATCGCGCAACACTTGGGCATATCCGTTGAGGACGCCCTCCAGCGCCGTCTTCTTCCGTTCCAGAGCCGCGTCGAGCGGGGCTTCGAGAGGAAGGGCCAGGTATGCAGGCCGCAAGGCTTCGGCGCTCCGGTAGGCGGCTTCGGCGCGCTCCGCCGGCGTGAGACCGGCGCGCCAGTGGAGCGCCTGTTCGCAATGCGGCGCACCGCTTTCGGGCGTGCGGGCCAGACGAGCACGGCGCAACCAGAGCTGCGCCACGAGCGGTGTGTCCGCCGGCGAGGCGGCCACGAGGTCCTGGAGCAGCGTGGCGTACTCGCTGTCCGCGGCGGTGCTGTCGCCGCTCGCGGTGTAGAGCTCCGCGGCCCGCAGCCGCGCCGGTCGCGCCTGCGGATGCTTGGCGTAGGTCACGGCGAAGCTGCGGTAGCTCGCCGCTGCGGCTCCGCTCTCGCCGTGAGCAGCGCGGAGCGCCGAGAGCTCGAGCAACGCATCGGGATGCAGCGGTGAGCTCGGCTTGGCCGCCACCAGCTTCTGGTAGTCCCCCAGCGCCGCCAAGGTGTCCCCATGGCTGGCGCGCAGCCGCGCTGCACGGTAGAGCGCCTCGTCGGCAGCGGAGAAATCGGCGTGCTCCGTCGCCACGCCTTCGAACAAGGTGGCGGCGTGCTTCGCCTCGCCCTTCTCTTCCGCCGCCGCTCCGGCCCGGAAGAGCGCGCCGGGCACGAGAACCCGCAACGCCTGCACCAGGGAGTCGGCCCCGGTCGCCGGGGCGCGCTGCAGCGCCGCAGCGTACCCGTCGGCCGCACGCTCGAAGCTCTCGCGCCGGTACCAGGTGTCGCCGGCGATCTTGAGGGCGGTGGTCGCCCGTACCGGGTCGGACGTGCGTGCCGCGAGGTCGGTGTAGGCCTTCTCCGCCGTCTCGTAACGCGAAGCGGCGAAGGCGAGGCTGCCGACGCGCTCCAGCGCGTCGAGACCACGGGCATCCGCCGGTCGCGTGGCGAGGTACCTTCGCGTGACCTCCTCGTAACGCTCCAGCACCGTCACGTCGCTCGCCGCGGCCCGGTCCAACGCGGCGAGCTCCGCTGCTCGCGCGCTTTCCCGCGTGGTGCTGTCCGCTGCCACGTGGGAGGCGGCGGCGTCATAAGCGGCAGCAGCCTCCAAGGGGCGCTCGAGGCTGAACAGCGCTTCACCGAGGTAGAGAGAAGTCGTCGGTTCGCCCTCGGCGCCGGGGAAGAGAGTCAACGTTTGCCGGTACAGCGTCACCGCACGTTCGAGATGTTCCGGTGCTCCAGCACCGCCGGCGCGCCCTTGCTGATGCGCGAAGACGGCGGCGCTGCGCAAGCGGGCTGCCATGTGCGCCGCGGCGGCGCGCGGGTCGGCGAACGCCCGCGCCAGCGAATCGGCTCGCCCCGCTTCCCGATCTTCCTCGACGAGACGGGATTGCCATGCCGGTTGCACGGCGTCGTCCTCGCCCGCGGTGAAGCTGGCCCTGTCGCCTGCTTTCCCCGCTTCCGCCAACCTGCCGGAAGCGCCGACCGCGCGCGCCCAAGCACCCTCGGGGGCGAAGAGCGGCGCCAGGACCGCGGCGCGGGCATGCGCCGCTTCCTGGCCTTGGTGCAGCGCCACGAGACGCAGCTCCTCCACCGCCACCGCAGCGAGGCGCGGGTGCAGCGGGAACTCTTCCTCCAGGGTGCGGCAGGTCGCGATGGCATCGTCGTACTGAGCGCGGGCGGCGAAGAGCTGGCCCATGCGGCGCAGCACGACGAAACGGAACGGCGGATTTCCCCAGCGCTCCAGCTCCGCCGCCGCTTCCGGTCCCCGCGTGTCGGCGGCGAAGCAGAGGGCCAAGAGCTCCAAGCCTTCCGCCTGCAGATCCACCGCGCCCTTCGAGTCGCTGCTGAGCAGAGCGCGGAGGGCGAGGCGCGCTTCCTCGTAGCGATCGAGCTCGAAGGCGCACCAGGCACGCTTGACGAGTCCCACCGGCCGGATGTCCGGCTCCTCCGTGGCGGCGGCAACGCCGAAGGCGTCGAAAGCCGCTTCGAGTTCGTCCATCACCACGTGCGCTTCGCCGAGGCGCAGCGCCGCTCGGCCGCGGCGCCGATCGCCGACGGGGGCATGGAGCAGGAAGCTGTCCAGGTGGGTGACGGCGATCTCCGGGCTGCCGATCTCGGCGAAGAGGAAGCCGAGCTGGAAGTGCGCATCCACCAAGCGGGGCGACTCGGGGCACGTCTGCTGCAGCCGGGTGAAAGCGGCGATGGCATCGGCGTAGAGCTCGAGCGGGAGCGCGGCGCTCCTTGCTTCCCCACCGGCGGCGGTCACCGCGCCGAGCTCCTGCAGGTAGGCGAGCGCAGCCCGGCGCAGGTGCACTTCACCCAAGCGATAGAGTGCTTCGTCCGCTCGCGGCGAGCGCGGATAGCGGGAGATGAAGGTGTCGAGCTTCGCTGCCGCATGCTCGAGCCGGGGCTGCTGGTTTCCGCTGGTGTCTTCCAGAGCACCCACGAAGGCCGCCGTGGCCTCCAGATCGCAGGCGGCTTGCGCATAGGCCGCCCGCCGCGCCTTGGCGTTGGCCGCCAGCTCCGCTTCGAGCGCCGCGCGCGCCACGCGCGTGCGCTCGACCGCCACGAACCAGACGCGGTGCGCCTCGCGCTCTCGTGCCGTGGCGGCGGCCAGCTCGCGTCGCTCCAGCGCGTCTGCCGCTTGCAGACGCTGCGCCAGGCCCCGCGTCCCTTCGACGAGCGCCGCGACCTCCGCCTGCAGCGCCGCGAGCGCTTGCGCTGCTGCCTCCGGCTCGCGCTGGCGCAACACGGTTTGCACCGTGGCTTGCAGGCGCGGCGCGAGATCGTTGCACAAGCTGTCCACTGCGGCGATCCAGCCGCGAGCCGCCTCCTGCTCGCTCCGAGAACGCTCGGTTTCCTCGTGAGGGCGCACGCCGCGGTCGCGGGGGTAGTGCGCTTCGAGCCGGAGGCTCTCGCGCTGCAGTGTTTGCACCGCGGCTTGGAGCGCTTGCATGCGACCCTGCAACGCCGCGCGCCACGCCGCTTCCTCCGCCGCCAGGGCCGCCCGGTAGTGCTCGAGCTCCGCTTGCAGCGCTCGCGCCGCGGCTTCGAGCGCTGCCAAGGCTTGCTGGTGCGCTGCCATTTCCCGCTGTGCGAGCGCCAAGAGACGCAGGCGCACCGCCAGGTTCTGCTCGGCCTCTTCCAGTTGCGCTCTGGCTTCGCGCTCGGAGAGACGGGCGTCGAGGAGTGACCGCGCTGCTTGCAAGCAAGGAGCCTCGGCGGCCCAGACCTCTTCGCCGTGCCGATAGGGCTGCTGGAGCGCCAGACCCTCGGCGAGCGTGTCCGCCGTGATCGGCGTGGCGAAGACGAGCACCGCCGGCGGCGCCGCGAGGCTGCTCGCCTCGATGGGGTGGCGCAGCACACCACGCTGGGCCATGGCGTCCAGAGTCGCCCGGGTGCGCGAGGCATGCCAGGCGGCGAGAGAGAAGCGGAGCTCTGCCGGCAACTCCGGCGCGGTGTCGGGCCCAGCGGCCAGCCGCGTCGCGAGCGCGGTGCTCAGGGACTCCGCCGTGGCGAAGCGGCCGCGATCGAGTTCCACCTGCGCCGCCCAGAGCGCCGCTTCCGCCGCATGCACCGCATCCACCGTTTCCAGGCCCGGTCGTTCCAGGGCGCGGGCGGCGCCAGCGAGGTCGCTGTCGGCGTAGGCGATCTGTCCCTCGAGGAGAAGGGCGTAGTGCTGCAAGCGCGGCACACGGAAGGGCGTCTCCAACGTCTCGCGGGCGCGTCGCCGCTCACCGCTCTGGGAGAGCGCCCGGGCGCGGCCGAGCCGCGCTTCCTCGCTCGCCCAGAGAGCGACACCGGTGTCCCGCGCCGCTCCGACGCGGAGGTAGAGTTCCGCCGCCTCGCCGGGCTCCTGGCCGGCGAGCGCAGCCTCGGCGCGCAGCAGCCTGGCCACCGTGCCTGCCGGACCCCGAGCGCGCTGCAGCGCCGCTTCGGCCCCCGCCCTGTCACCGCTTCGCTGCAGCAGCAGTGCGGCGAGCAGGAATCCCGCCGCGGCGTCTTCGTCCTCGTGACCGTCGTAACCGCGGGCCTGCTGGAGGAAGAGCCGGGCGGCGCCGGCGCGGGTGGAATCCGGCGCTCTCGCGGCGAGACCGAGAAGATGTGCTGCTGCTTGGGCGCGGACGAAGTCGTCGTCGGCCCGCACGAGTTGCAAGAGAAGGGAGTCGGGTTCCGCCCCGGCGAGGAGCTCCGCTTCGGCCCAGAGCAGGGCCGTCTCCACCTCGCGCCGATCCCCCCGGGTCTGCAGGTGAAGTTCCCGGAGTACCTGCGCCGCGGCGACAGGTCTGCCGGCGGCGAGCTCGAGAGCGGCGCGGCGAGCGGCGAAAACGAGAGCGCGTTCACGCTCCGAGGCGGCCTGGGCGCAGTGCGCCTGCAGGCCGAGGCAGCCGAAGAGCAGCGCGCACGCTGCGAGCGTGCGGCGCACGCTGGGCCGAGGCATCTCTCATCCGCCTCCGAGTGGGCTCTGCACCGGAGCGCTCGGCACCGGTCCGAGAGTGCTCTGCACCGGCGTCACCGGCCTGGCCGCTGCGGGGACATCGAGGTGCACGCGGACGAGCGCATCGGGCACGGGGGTGAGCACGTGCGTCGCTTGGCGGGGTTGCGGATCGCCGCGCACCCACCAGCGCACCTCGAGATTCTGCGGCCGCACCTCCACGACGCGGCGCAGCACCTCCACGATGCCTCCTGCTTCCAGGGCCTCGCGTTCGGCGGCGCTGAGCGTGCAGGCCACGGCGGGCTCGCCATCCAGGCTTGCCTCGAGACGCTCCACTTGCACCTTTTTCTCCGCTGCCAGGGTGACCTCGACGGCGGTGCGCAGGTGGGCGGCGAAGCGGCGATCCAGATCGTCCAAACGCACCGCGGCCGCTTGCGCTTCCTCGAGCAGCCGGTCCAGGGCCAGATGGAACTGCTGCAGATCCTCCGGGGTCGCGGCGGTGTCGTGCGCCGCCCGCGCGGCGCGCAGCTGCTCCCGCACGTCCCAGGCGGCGAAGGGATCGAAATCCCAGTGCCGCTGGGTCGGCGCCGTGCTACCCGGTTCGGGCACGCGCTCGAAGGCGCGGAGCAAGAAGTCCCGGTTCTGGCGGAAGAACTCGAGGTGCCCCTGGGTCTCGTCGGCGCCCGCCCCGCGCCCCAGGCCGGCGAGCACCAGCAAGACGGCCGGGAGCCACAGAGGGCGGCGGAATCTGCTCGCCTTCCCGCGCATCAGCCCCTCCAAGAGCGGAGCACCTCGCCGCTCGCGGCATCGCAGACGACGAAGAGCCGCGTTCCCCCGGCGCGGGCGAAGACAGCGACCCAGGCGGTGCGCGGCGCGAAGACGCCGCGCACGAGGAGGAGATTCTCGGGGAGCGCTTGGGGCTCGCCATCGGCGGCTGCTTGACGGCAGGCGCGCTGCAGCACTTCGCCGCTGTCGAGCCAGGTCTCCAGTGCCGGTGCCGCCACGCTCACCGACTGATCTTCGGCGCGCACGAGCTGGCCGTCGCGGACGGAATAGCTCCGCATGGCGTGCAAGCCGGGGGAGTAGAAGAGATAGCCCCAGGCCTGGGCTCGCCCGGCGCCATCCAACGGCGTGTCGTTCTCCACCCAGACGAGCTGGGCGTCGTCGGCCCAGACATCGGCCGCCTGGAGCGCGACGGGGAGATTTTGCCGCGCCGTCACCGCTTCCCCGGCCCGGGCGCTCGAGGCCGCTCCGCAAGCCAGGAGAAAGATCGCGGCGCACACGCAGGTCGCCATCGCCCGTGGCAGGGTCGGCCGCGGGTCGTGACCCGAGCGCGCATGCTGCATCGTCATCACCTCCGCGGCCCGTCAGGCGTCGGCGCGCCCTTGCACGGGCTGCCGTTCCCCTCAGAACAGGAGTTCCGTGCCGAGACTGAACTCCAGGTTGTCCCCGTTGAAGCGGGTGAATTGATTCCCCACTTCGAGGCGGTGGTCCCGCACTTCCCAGCGCAAACTGAGCTGACGCGTCAGCCAGGCGCGTGTGCCCACCGCCAGGTACCAAGTGGGCTCGACGCGGGCGTTGAGGATCGTGGCGCCGACACCGCCGCCCAGGAACGGCGTCACCCGCCGCCGCGGCAGCACGTCGATCGCCATGCCGGTCTCGTAGAAGAAGACGTCGAAGGTCTCCTCCTCGAGTCGCAAGCCGTAGAGTTGCTCGATGACATAGGTGCTGCGGACAACGCGCGTCTTCCCCACGCCGACCTCGAAGGTGAAACGCGAGCTCAGGGCGTAGCCGAAGCGGCCGCCGAAGAGAAAGGCGTTGTCCTCGCGATCCGCGGCGTAGCTGCCGGCATAGACCGCGAGCAGCATCGTGCCCTGGCGTTCGCGCTTCCCCGGATCCGGGGTGAAGCGGAAACGATCGCGATCGACATCGTTGGTGAGCAGGCTCTCGTGCACCCAGCCGCTGGTGCCATCGGGCCCGGTGGCATGGAACCATTCGCCCGTCCGCGCATCGACGATCACGATGTCGTCTTCGAGCACCGTCGTCACCAGGGCATGCTCGAGTCCCGGGCCGGACCGCAGTACCGCCACCTGGGTGTGACGCACGCGCATGCGCGCTCGCGGGATGGAGTCGGTCGTCGCCACGCCGGGCGTCGGCTGCACCTGCGCCGCCGGCGAGTCCCCGGCCGCCCCGGCCGCAGCCGCGCTGCTGTCCGCGGCGCTCGAGCCGCTCTCCTCGGCGCCGACGGCGCTCGCCCCGAGACAGGCCGCGAAAGCCACGCCGAGGCACAGGCTCTTCTGCCGCATCCGTGTGTCCTCCGCTCGCCGTCAGCGCAAACGGACGCGCAGCGCCACGCCTGCTTGCACGTCGCGCACGTCACGTCGCTCCGTGCCCGATGGGGTCGCCACGTCCATGGCGTAGAAGATCCAGCTCGTCCTGAGCGCGATCCAGGCGTTGCCAGGCAGGTCATGCAAGACCTCTGCCGCCACCTGGCGTGTCCACGCGGCGGTCTCCCCCAGCGCGACCTCGAAGGTCTCGCCGCCGGCGCTGAAGACGACGCGATCCGGGTGATAGCGCAGCAGCAAGCGCCCGAGACCGGCGGCGGCCTGAAAGCCGAAGCCTTGGAGCTCGAGCGGGGCGCGCCAGCGCACTTCGGTCTGTACATCGGCGCGCTCGAGACGGACGCGTGGCCCCTCCAAGAGGCCGAAGTCGGTGTGGCGCGCCGCGCGACCGAAGGTGACGGCGCCTTGCCATGACTTCCAACCCACCGCGGCACCGAGCCCGAGGTGCGCCGTGCTCCTGCCATCCACACCGGCCGTTTTGGTGTAGAGCGGGCCGAGAACGAGCGCGCTCGCCTGCACCGGCTCCAGCCAGAGCTCGAGCGGCGCCGCCGCCGCGCTGCCACCGGCGAGTCCCAGCGCCAGCGCCGCGTGCAGCACCCGGCGCTTCACCGCGCCATCACCATCTTGCGCACCTGCATCTCGTCCAGCGCCTGCACGCGATAGAAGTAGACCCCCGACGACTGCAGGCGGCCCGCCGTGTCACGACCGTCCCAGGTGAAGGAATGCGGCCCCGCCGGCAGCGTTCCCTGGAAGAGCTGGCGCAGGCGCCGGCCTTTGACGTCGAACACCTCCACCGTCGCCTGCCCGGCCGCGGGCAGAGACAAGGAAATGGTCGTCATCGGGTTGAATGGATTCGGCACGTTCTGCTGCACGACGAGCCGGCGCGGCGCGGCGTCCGCGAGGACGAGCGTCTTTTCCGCGTGGCGGCTCTGGTCGTAGAGCGACACCGCTGCGAGCTCGACCCGGGCGGCGCCGTCCAGCTCAGGCAGGTCGAGCACCTGCGTTCCTGCCGGCAAGGTGCCGAGGTCGCGCCGCACGCTGCGCCCGTCGGCGCCGACGACCGCCGCGGTCACCCGCGCCGCATCGGTGAGCTGCATCTCGACGCCACCGTTGCTGGCCCGGCGCAGCGCGTTGATCTCGATCCCGAGATCGACGAGGCGAACGCCCCCGTTCTCGCGCCACGCTTCGAGGACGAGCGCCGAACCTTGGCCGCGCCAAGCAGGCGCGGTGGCGCCGGCCCGATGGTCGTGCACCCAGGCGAAGGGCACGGCGATGTCGCGCGGCGCTTGCAGCGACCGCGCGCCGCCGTTGAACGTGGCCAACACTTCGAGCGCCGGCGACACCTTCCACACGTCGTTCCGGCGGCGCAGCGTCAACAGCAGGTTGCCGTGATGGTCCGCATCCACCGAGGTCGCCTCCATGGGCAGATCGAGAGCGCGGTCCCAGCGCAAGCTGCCGCCGGCGAGAACGAGGCGCACCAGGCGATGATTGCCCGAATCGGTGACGAAGATCTCGTCGGTCGATACACCGTCGCGCCGGCCGACCGCCACCGCCCGCGGCGAGAGGAACTCGCCGGTGCCGGGGCCGGAATGACCGAACTCGGTCAGCTTGGTCGGCTGGTCGTCGTCGACGGCGAAGAGCGACAGGCGATGCGCCCCGGATTCCACCACCAGGACACGATCGTCCGCCGGGTCCGACGGCGTGCCGCCATCGTGCACCGCCACGTCCGTGGGCTGCGCCAGACCGTCCACGTGCGTGACGTATTGGAGCGCCGGGTCGGCGCCGCTGAGATCGAGCCGGAGCACGTGCAGCCGCCCGAGGGCGCGATCGGCTACGAAGAGCCGCCCATCCGGAGCGAAGGCGAGGCCGCGGGGCTCGCCGAACTGCTCCGGCCCCGCGCCGCCGCTGCCGAAGGAGCGCGGCGCCGCGCCCAGCTCGCCGAAGAGCAAGCGCTGCCAACGGGCGTCGCTCGTCACCGCCACCCAGCGCGACTCGACGTAGGGGAAGCGATCGTAGACATGAATGCTGCCGTAGACGGCGCTTCCCGCCGGCTCGGCCAGGAGTTCCCGTCCGAGAAGCCGTACGGCCTCGGAGCGGGTGAAGATGTCCACGCCCTGTTCCGGCGCCAGGGCCCGGGGGACGAAGGACTCCGCCGCAGCGCCCGGCGCCAGCAGCAGGAGCATCCAGGATAGCCAGCGCATATTGCCTCCCTCGTCGGCCTCAGAAGGGCCAGGTGAAGCCCGATTCCAACACGGTCGCCGCGAAGCTCTTGGAGTCGAAGTAGCGTTCGACCTTGAGATCGAGCACCACGCCGCGCGCCCACGGGGCGATCTGGAAGCCCGCGAAGGGGACGCTCAGCTTGACGCCGAAGAGATTCGAGGCGAAATCGTCGAGCTTGTAGTCGGCGGTGTAGTAGCCGTCCACGCCTTCGGGACTGGTGTACAGGTCGCGTTGGAAGGACGCCGCCGTCTGCGTGTGATAGCGATAGCGATAGCGGACGATAAGGTGGTTGCCCACGTACTGGTGGAGCTGCGCATCCACCGTCCCGGCGAGCACGCCCCAGTCGTCGCTGTACCAGCGCCCGCCCAGGGACACGGACGACCGTGTCATCAGGTAGCGGTCGAACTGGGCGAAGAGCGAGCGCCGGAAGCGCCGGTCCGGGTGGCGCTCCGGCACCACCAGGCCACCGGCGTACACGTGCCGGTAAGGGTTGCTCTGGAAGCCCATCACCCAGGTGCCTTCGAAGCCGACCGTTCCCCGGCTCTTGGGTGAGATCATCTGTGTCCACACGCAGGTGAGGTCCTCCGTGGTGCGCTGCTCCTCCGGCTGCGTGGTACCGCCGTGCGGCTCCGGCGTGATGGTGTCGAAGCCGTGGGAGAGGCCGAAGGAGAGGTTGGTGTTCCCCTGCTGGAAGTCGTGAGCCAGGCCGACGCCGATCTGCCGGCCCACGTAATCGCTCTCCTTGCTGTAGTAGAACGAGCCGTTGGTGCGCAGCCGGCCCGAGGCGGGGGTCCACTCCACGTTGCCCGTCGCTTCCTCGCGCAGCTTGTCGTAGCCCTGTTTGGAGAGTTCGACGCTCTGCACGGGCCGCGAGGCGGTGGTGATGGCGTCCACGTTCTCCGGCGATCCCGGCAGTCCCGGAAGGGGCGGCAACACCACGCGGTCCAGCGCTCCACGCAGCATGACCTTCCAGTCGTGCCGCAGCTCCTGCAGCCATTCGAGGGCGTAGGTTTCCACGCGATTGTCCTCGCTGTCGCTGAAGGTGTGCACGCCGGCGGTGACACGCTCTTCCGCCGCGGTGCCCAGGGGCGCCGCGAGGACGAAGAACACGATCGCCAGGCGGCGCCGCATCGCTCCCTCTCCTAGTTGCAAGCGCAGCCGCCACCGGCGCCAAGGACGCTGCCTTGCGCCCCCTCGCGGGTGGACAGCATCTTGCGCTCCGCCGCCGCTTCCCAGCGCGCGGCGCTGGGATCCATGATCCGATCCGAGAGGTACTGGCGCTGGTATGGCTTGACGTGCGCGCAGCCGGTGAGCGCGAGGAGGAGAAGAGCGCCGGCGCCCAGCCAGGCCCGCTGCCGTAACGCCACGCGCCGCCCCGAAGGGCCAAGCAGCTCGCGCCGCTCTCGCGGTGTCCGTTCGTCCCGCTTCATCGCTTGCCTCCTGTCGCTGCGATTTCCCGGCGCAACGCCTCCGCCCCGTCGTGCACGCGCCGGCCTTGCCGCACGATCGTCCCGTTGCGATCGACCAGGACCTGCCAGGGCAGCGCCGGCACCGCGAAGCGCTCGGCAATCGCGCCCTCCGGGTCGAGGAGGACGTGGCGCGGCAGCGTCACCTTGCCGGCGAAACCGCGGATGCGTTCCGGCTCCTCTCCGAGATTCACGGTGAGCACCACCAGGCCGTCGACCTCTCGCTCCAGCACCGCGAGCCGCGGCAGCTCGGCGCGGCAAGCGCCGCACCAGCTGGACCAGAAATCCAGGAGCACGAACTGGCCGCGGTAGTCCTGCAAGCGCACGGTCGTCCCGGCGAGCGTCTTCGCCTCGAAGCCCGGCGCCGGCGTTGCTGCCGCCTGGAGCGGCAGCAGCAGGGAGAGCAAAGCGATGCCAGCGCACCGTCTCATCGGTACTGCGCTCCCAGGTCCACCCAGACGGTGAAGAGACGCTTCTCCGCGTCGGTGAGCGCCTCGGCACCCTGCGGATGCGGCGGCTGGCCCGTAGCGCTGCCGAGGGCACGGAGCACGTCGATGAGACGGCTGCGGCGCGAGAATCCCGGCGTGACCACGGTGCTCTGCATCATCTCCATGTCGCCCGCCAGGCTCAGATATGCCTGCGGGAAGGTCTCCTGCGTGATGCTGTCCGTCACCGCCACCATGCGCAGATCCAGATTCGCCGGTGCCGCCACGGTGTCGACGACGGTGGCGCCGTTGACGACGCGAGGAATGAAGGTCGGCTGGTGGCAGCCGGTGCACTTGGCCTCGACGAGGGGTTGCAGCGTCTGGCCGAAGTTGATCACCTCGCGCTGCGCCACCGGTGTTTCCAGATCCGTGGCCGCCCGCGCCAGCGCCAGTGTGTTGAGATTGGCGCTGCTGCCCCGCGGGCCGTGGCAACCGGCGCAGCCCAGGAACTGCTCGCCCGGCCGCGCATAGACCCAGTTGCGTTTGGTCACCATGGAGCGGCCTTGCGCATCGAGCAGGTTGAAGGAAAGCGGCGTGTTGGCGGGCACACGGATGTGGAAGGAGCCGTCGCTCTCCACCGGTGCCACGCCGAGGATGCGCTTGCGTTCGAACTCCGTGGTGGAGATGCCGCGCGCATCGCCGGGGAAGGTGGGGATGGCCTCGATGACCATGACCTGCGCCACGTCACCCGGTTGCGGTCTCTCCTGCCCGTCGCCGGTCTGGCGGTTGAAGATGCTGCTCACGTGAAACACCCCGGTCGTCGCCCCCGGGTCCAACGTCGAGGGGACGGCCGGCGGGCGTTCCCGCGGCGCCACGAGCTGGGCGTCGTATTCCTGCGTGTTCGGATCGTTGTAGAGGAAGATCAGGTTCGAGATTGTTTCTCCCCCCTGACCGTCGGGAAGCACCTCGAAGGTGTAGAGGCCGTAGTCCGCCAGCTCCTCGTCGACCTCTTCATCGGCCGGTGTGCCTTCGCCGAACGGCAGGGTGTAGGAGACGACGAAGCGGTTGTTGCCGATCCAGCGCGGGTACTTGAAGGCGCCGCGCAGGAAGGGCGGACCGTCGAGCTCCACGTCGGGCGTGAGGGTCGCGATCAGCCCCGGCGTCGGCGGGTCGTCATGCGTGCCTTCCAGGCGCAGCAGCGCGATGCGGCCGGCATCGCCGTTCACCTCGTTGGAGAGGATGGCCACCAGCCGGCCGTCGGGCACGGCCTCGGGGTGGAAGAAGTTGAGGTCGTGGGGGCCGAAGAGATGGAAGGTGCCGCTGCCATCCGGACTGGTGGCGAAGAGCGGGAAGCGGTTCTGCGTCCCATGGTGGTCCCAGCGCGTGTAGGCGATGCGACCGCTGGGCAGCAGGAACGGGTCGAAGTCGTCGCTCATGTTGAACGAGATCTGCTCCATGCCGCTGCCGTCGGCCTGCACCACGTGCAGCACCTCGGTGAGGCTGCGGTTGTATTCGTCCAGATAGCCCGGACGATTGGAGGTGAAGGCGATCCTGCCGTCGGGCAGGTAGAAGGGATCGAAGTCGTCGCCGTCCCTGCCCTGGGCATCGACGCCGGTCACCCGGCGCAGGCCCGTGCCGTCGGTCCGGATCTCCCAGATGTTGCGCGGCGCGCCCGGTCCAGGCGCCATGGAGAAGAGGATCATCTTGCCGTCGAAGGAGACGCAGGGATCCTGGATCGCCGCATCGGCGTACTGCGTCAGCGGCCGCACCTCGCCGTCGGCGGAGATGGGCGACAGAATGTACAGGTTCGACGAGGCCCGGGTGCGGTTGAGCGTCTCTTCGGCGCTCGCCTTCACGAACACGAGCATCTCCGTGCTCTGCTCGCCCCCGAGCAGGTCGTCCGGAGCCGAACCGCGGCAACCCAGCACCGCGCCCAGGGCGGCGACGATGGTGGCGGATGTTCTGCACAGCTTCATGGTTCTTCTCCCCTGTCCGAGGCGCTGGAGGCGCCGAGAGGGCGATGGAACGCCAGTCCCGCGCTCCACTGCGTGTATCCCAGGAGACCGCTGTGGTCGTCCTGCTGATCCACGGCGCCGAGAGTGCGGGCTTCGAGGCGCAGCGCGATGTCGTCGCGCAGGTGGATCTGCGCGCCGCCGCCGGCGTGCAGCACGAGCTTGGTCACGGTTTCGGCGTTGATGGAGGTGCCCGGGAAGACCTGGATCGTGCCCAGGCCGGCGACCAGGAACGGCCGGAGATGACGGTTGCCGAGAACGGGAACGACCGCACCGATGTGGTGCAGCGCCGCGTGCGTGCCGCTGCTCGGGTTGTGCGCGATGGTCGCCTCGAACCCGAGGCGGCGTGAGGGCTGGTAGCCGAGGTGGAGGCTGTAGAGCGGCTCCGCACCGAGCTGTCCCGCGGTGACGGAGAAATGGAGCGACGGTGTGAACACTGCGCCCGCTGCGACGTCGGGCGCCGGAATGACCGCGCCCGTCGGGGCGTCCTGCGCCTGCACCAGCGACGCCCAGCAGCAGCCGAGCACCACGCTGCCCGCCGCGACCCAACGAGATCTCATGGCACCGCCTCCGGTGTGATCCACTCGAGCATCGTCACGTAGTCCGTGTCGCTGGTGTCGACGAAGATGTCGCCACCGCCGTGCACCACGCCGCCGGCCGCGACCGCGAGAGGCTTCTGGAGCAACGGGCTCTGCGGCGGATCCCAGGGTGTCACCAGGCCGCGCACGGCGAGGAAGTCCGCCTCGGGAAAAGCACCGCCCGAAAGCAGCAACTCTCCCGAACCCTGGCCGCCGTGGCAGGCCATGTTCGAGCAGCCGCGTGATTGCAGGATGGGTTCGATGCTGGCGGCGAAGACCGGATAGTCCAGCGAGACTTCCTGTCCCCCCCCGGGCGCCTGCGGCTCCGAGGGGCCGCACCCGAGGCAACCGGCGAAGGTTGCGCAGAGGAGCCGGGTTCCCCAGACATGCCAGCGCCGCCCCACGGCGGACGTCTCCATGCGCGCCGGGCCTCGACTCATGCTTCCCCCCACGGCTTCCCCGGCCGCCGGGCGTGCCGCCGCGGCTGCTTCACCCGACCCGGAGTGTTCGCTGAACTGCAAATCCTGTGCGAGGCGGGAGGACGCACCCAACACGGCGTCTCGCGCCGCGGGCGCGGGCGCCGCGGCGCGCCTGGAAGTCAGGGTGGGAAACGGTGAGATCGTCCGGCACCGCAGGGTGCACTGCCGTCGCTGCACTCTGCGGAATCACCCAAGAGGTGCTCTACGATCGGCGGAGCCATGCGGGCATTGCCCCACCTGCTCACTCTTCACGGCCGGGGAGGTCGCACGCCGGTGACTTGCCGCGGCTCGGAGCCATCATCCTTCATCACCCAGATCTCCATGCGGCCCGAGCGGTTGCTTTGGAAGGCGAGACGCTTGCCATCCGGGAACCAGGCTGGGGCTTCGTCGAGAGTGGCTTCCTCGTGGGCCGCGAGCTTGTGCACGGCACCACTCTCGAGGTCGACAATCCAGATGTGCGCACGGTGACTGCGGCTGTTGGACACTTGGAAAGCCAACCGCCGGCCGTCGGGTGACCAGGCCGGCACCTGTGCCGAGCCCTCGTCCGCGGTCATGTGCGTCACTGCTCGATCGCCGGTGCCATCGGCGTTCACCACGTGCACCTGCAGCACCCGCGAGGAATCGCCGTGGGTGTAGGCGAGGCGCTTGCCGTCGGGCGACCAGGCCGGGTTCCACGCCGTGTCCCGTCCGCCGGCGACGAACCGCGCTCCAGAGCCATCCGCGTTCGCGACCGCGAGCGCCGTCCGGCGCCAGGGGCCCACGAGGTAGGCCGCCCGCTTGGCGTCGGGCGAGAGCACCGCGTTGCGTCCTGGGACCGTCGCGACGAGGCGACGGCCGCCGCCTCCGGGGTTGACCGCGACGACGCAAGCGCTGTCGGCGCCGGCGCCGGTGACGAGGATCTCCTTGCCGTCTGCCGACCAGCGACCGCGCTGCACCGCGCCCCCAGCGATCCGGTGCTCGCCCGCCCCATCGACACCGATGACGAAAAGGGCAGACGCGCTGTCACGATCGGAGACGAAGGCGATGCGGGAGCCATCCGGCGAGACGGCTGGAAGAGTGTTGCTCGAAGGACGGGCACTGGGTTGCTGCGCACGCAGCGCCACCGGACCAGCCGCGATCAGCAGAGTTGCGAGAAGACGTCGCACCGTACCACGCTCCAGGGCGAGGGTGCCTCGCGCAATGCTACTCCATCGCCAGGGGAGCAGCCGTCAGTGAATACGGCATTGGTGGGGGCCCCGGAAATGCGGGCTGCCCTCTTCAGGGGGACGAGGGACCAGCAGTGCTCTGCAAGGCGTAGAGCGTATAGAAGAACGGGCCCGGGCGCGACAGGCCGAGGTTGGGGCCGATGCCCCACCCGTCCAGTTGTTGATGCAGAGGTGCTCTTTCTTTGCCGATGAAAGCGGTATAACCGCTGGCCAACCTTAACGAAAGAGAATCTTGAGATTGCTCCAGGACGTGGAGGCGATCGCATCGGGGGCCACGGTGACGCGGATACAGCGCAGCGCCGGGCTGCGGATATCCCAATGAGGTGGATATGCCTGCAGGAATGCGACCTGGATGCGATAGAAGCTGCCCAGAGGCGTGAACCTCGTAATCTCGACAGGGCCCACGCTCTCCCAAACCCCTCCACATGTATCCAACGAGCGGGTGATGAAAATGACCTGACCTGCACCCTCGGGAGTACAACCGAGCGAGTCGGCGTAGCCTTTGATCTCGACGTACAGCGGAAGCACGTTACCAAAACTGGAACCGTCGTAGGTCTCCAGAGCGATAGTGATGGGGCCTACGGCCCGGAGCGGCGCCCAAGAGACATAGCCGCGGTGAAACCAGAAGACCCCACAGCTCGAGACCGGAACGCCTTCGCTCTCGACGCACGCACTGGTGTCCGGCAAGCAGGAATGAAGTTCCGTGTTTTGAGCGATCCCAGCGGTGCAGAGAAGGGTCGTGAAGAGGAGCCGGACGACGAATGTCATGGATCACGCTTTATCTGAAGAGACTCTTCACCCGGCTCCAGGAACCAACGGCGTTCGGCGTCTGGCTCGTGACGGGAGTGACGCGCACGCAATCGACGCTGGGGCTTGACAAGGTGGGGAACCTCCAGAAACCTTTCAGTCGCAACGCATAGCTTCCATCGATGGCGAGGATCTCCCTCAGGTCGACCGGGCCGAATACCTCCCAGCCGCCTCCACACACCTGTATGCCACTCGCAACGCCCACCACGTGGCCGGGGATGCTGGGATAGTACCCAAACTTGCAAAACTCAGCGGTTGTGGAGTCAGACAGGGGAACGACTTCCACGTATAATGGTAGATTGAAAGCGAAGGCGCCCCTGGTTTTCAGCTCAACTGTGATCGGACCGACGTATCGAAGTGGGTACCAGGCGACATTGAGCACTTCGGAAAAGATGCCGCCGCAGTCGTCGAAGAGCTCGTGCTGAGGAATGCCACAATCAGGCCACGAGGCTTCTCCCCAGGTGATGCACTTGTAGAGTTCCGTTGGTTGAGACGCCGCAGGTTTTACGAGGCTCATCGCGAGCGAAAGCACGAGTCCCGTCACCCGCATCCCACACCACCTAGTGCAACTACAAGACACTGGGATCATGCCAAAGAAGCAACCTTGGACGCCTCCCCTCCGTGATAGATACACCTACAGACAGGAACACGACAACCTCTGTATGGCACGTGCCACTATCGTCCTCAACGGGCGGGCAGGGGCACTGCCCAAACCCCTTGGACGCCGGCATCAGAAAGCTGCAAGAACTGCGGGGGCAGTGAGAAACGCCTGCCCAGTTCGTGCATCCGGCAGCACGTGTTACGGGGGTGACGAGCCATTGGTCCGTTCGAGGGCGTAGAGGGTGTAAAAGAACGGGCCCGGGCGCGACAGGCCGAGGTTGGAGATGGACGTGGTGCGGAGCGGCGTCCAGCGCCGGTCGCGGCAGACATGGCCGGCAAAGCGTTCGCGCTCGCGGTCGCGGTCGATGACGAAGTCCACGGGCCCGAGATCGAGGAAGGCGCCACTCCGCAGCATCTCGTCGTATCCGAGCCGATTCTGGATTTCCTGCGCCCGCGGGTCGACGAGGCCTCCCAAGTCGACCACGTGCACGTGGCCGTAATAGCCGACGATGCCGATATCCGGTGTGGCCACCGAGGCGCGGCCTGGAGAGCGTGCCTCGACTTCCTGAACCAGCGAAACGAGAGCAGGGCGCAACGCCTGCGAGTACGCCCGCGTCGCTGGCAGGACGCGGAGCGCGCTCGCGGTGAAAGTCGCGACCAGGCAGAGAGCGACGAAAGAGACGGCGGCGCGGCTGCCCCCACCCCACACAGCGCGCCAGGCAATGCAGCCGAGAAGCGTCACCGCGGGCAACACCGGGAGCAAATAGCGCGGCTGCACCTGGACGTCGAGCCCCGCGTACGCCAGGACGAGGAGCAGAGCGAGGAGGACGTGCGGCGCCAAGGGATGGCGGAATGCACCGAGGACCGCTCTCGACCGCAGGCGGCGGAGTTGAACGAAGAGAGCAACGACGATGGCTACCCCTTCGACGGGATGGGCGATCCCGACCATGGCGAGCGAGCGCCGGAGCACCGCGATCCAGGCGAGAGCCGCCGGCCCGCCCGATTTCGCGCTCACCGTATCGGGAACGACATGCCCCACCTGCGACCAGGCGTAGAGTCCCCAAGCGACACAGGGCAGGAGGCAGAGCGGCAGCCACAATCTCAGGCGGGTGAAGCGCCCTGGCCGTACCAGATCCGCCGTGAAGAAAAGAAGTGGCAAGAGCGCAAGCTCGGGGCGCACGAGACAGACCGCCGCGAGCACGAGGCCGAGCATGGCGTCGCGCCCGCGGCTTGGGGCTCGCGCGCGGAGCTCGAAGGCAAGGAGCACGAGGAAGACGGCGCAGGTGGATTCCATGCCGTTCGGCGCGTGGCGGAGGAGCCACAAGTTCCCCGCCCAGGCGATGGTGGCGGCAGCGGCCAAGCTGCCGCAGAAGCGCCGTGCTTGCAGCGCGAACAGCCAGATCGAAAAGGCGCCGCAGGCGACGCTCAAGAGACGCGCCGCGATTTCCGTGGCGCCGAGTCCGGCGAGGAGGAGGAGCCAGAGCGGGCTCGTGGCGCCGAGCGAGGGCTCGCCAGCATTGAAGGCGAGCATTCCCTGCTCCCGCAGGTGGCGGGCGTACTGCAGGTGGATGAAGGTGTCATCCATGATCGAATCACGGTAGAAGAGGATCCCCACCACATAAACGAGGAACGCGAGGCGCAGCCACAGAGCTCCTGAAGAGGGCCGGTTCACCTCGATCCCTCCGACCAGGACTTCTTGCTCGGGCGGGGCGCCGAAGGCGGACCCTCGGTGCGTGCCGACCCGTCCTTCGTCGCCGCCGCCGCTACGACCTGGTCCAGAAGCGCGGCCAGGTTGCTCGCCTGCTCGGGTCGCTGGAAGACCGGCAGTGCTGCTCTTCGGTAAAGCCCGGCCAAGCTGCCGTCACGCTTCGCGGCCAGCAGCTGCAGAAGAACCGAGGCGATGGCTTCCGGATCGTCCGGTGGCGCGATGGCGCCACAGCCAAGGTCGCGGACGAGGTGGGCCGCCTCCGATTCGGGCACCAGGGCCAGTAACGGCCGCCCGGAGCCGAGATACTCGTAGAACTTCCCCGGGACGAGACCGACGTAACGCTCCGAAGTGTGCTTGAGGAGGACGAGGACATCGGCCCGCAGCATGGCGGCGATGGCCTCGGCGTGCGGCACGGGTCCGCGCAGCACCACGCTGTCTTGCAGGCCGAGCCGCGCCACCTCGGCATCGTTGTCCGATTCTCTCGCCCCGATGAGCTCGAGGTGGATCTGGCCACGGAGCTCGGGATGGCGTTGGTGCACCTGGGCGAGCGCTTGCAGCAGCCCACGGACCGAGCGCGTGAGCGTCAGCATGCCGGTGTGGGCGAGGCGGAGCGGTCCTTCCTTGGCGGGGGTGTACGCCGGCGAGCCAGCGAAGTCGTCGGGGTCGTAGCCGTTCCGGATCACCTGGAGCCGCACGTTGTGCGGGCTCCTCTCGCGCAACAGATCCCGCAGCCAGGTCGTGGTGGCGACGACGGCGTCTGCCGCAGCGAGTACCTCGCGCTCCAGGGACGCGTGTCGCCGGCGGTGCCAAGGAGTCGGCGGCTCCAGCAGATGCAATCCCACCCAGGGATCGCGGAAGTCGGCGACCCAAGGCTTCGCCGAGTCTTGTCGAAGGCGGAGCGCCACCAGATGATTGGTGTCGGGAGGGCCGCTGGAGAGGAGTGCGTCCGGCGGGTCATCGCGAAGTACCGCCTCTGCGGCGCGGAGCGCGAAGGGCAACCAGCCCACATAAGAGTCGGGGACGAGGAACCAAGCGGAACCGCGACGCAGGAGCGCGAAGAGCTGCGACGAGCGCCTCCCTGCTGCGTCGTCCCCACGCAGACGCCGCAGGACTCCGAGGCCGCTCGCGGCGGCAGTGCGCAGCACTCGTGTCTCCGGCGGCACGTCGGCGAGCAGCGACTCGTCGCGCATCCAGTAGTCCTCGGCACGGCCACAGAGCACCGTGGTGCGCCAGCCGTGCAGCCTCAGGTACTTGACGAACTTCGTCACCCGTTGCACGCCCCCGCCCCCCATGGGGGGAAAGAAATGCGAGACGAGGAGCAGGTGCTTCATGCTCGTCCCCGGCGGCGGAACGGCGCGACCCAGGCGAGCCATGGGGCGCGGTATTCGAGCCGCACCATGGCGTGCTCGCGGGCACCGAAGGCGGCCTTGAAGGCGTGGACGCCAGGGAGCCCGGCGCTGGCGCCGAAGTTGTAGAGGCGCGGTCCCTGCCGATCGAGACACGCGGCTTCGAGGGCGCGCCAGTGCAACAGGTTGTTCGGCGCGTCGCGCCACGCTTCGGGGCGCGAGACATTGCCCCAGTTCATGATCTGCCCGCCGCCGCGCAGGTTGAGGAGTGCCGCCACGGGCGTGCCGTCTCTTTCGGCCAGCCAGACGTCGACTCCCGGCGCACCTACGAGAGCACCGAATAGAGCGGGGGGCAGCGGGCGGCGCAAGCGCCAGCGCGGCAGCGCGGTGCGATAGAGCGCTACGTAGGCGTCGAGGAAGGCCGCATCGGCGCCCCGCCGCACCGTGAGCCCGGCCCGCTCGGCCTTGCGGATCTTGTTGCGATTCTGCGAGGTGAAGCGGTGCTCGAAGAGCGACTGCGGTTCCTCGGCGAGGTCGAGCACCTGGCAGCTCTCTCCGCTGGCATGCCAGCCGGGTGCGCCCTGCAACGCCGCCAGTGTCCTGCCGGTGAAATCGTGGAGGCGAACGAGGGCGACCCGTCGCTCTTGGCTCAGAGACCGCAAAGCAAGCCCGAGCGCTGTCGCAACGCTCTCGCTGCGAGCGAGGATGCCTCCGTAGGTCCCGAGAGGTCCGGCATAGAGCCGGAGGAGGCCGAAGCGGCGCACTGCGGCGAAGGCGCAAGCGCCCTGCAGGCTGCCTCCTTCGCGCGCGGCGAGAACGTAGGGCGTGCAGCGGAGCGCCTGCTGCAAGGCGCGCCACCAAGCCGTGCCCTGGAAGAAGGAAGCCTGCGCTAGGGACGCCAGCGCGTCGAGGCCATCGGGCCAGTCGTCCTCGTGCACCTGTACGGCGACGCCCGCGGTGGCGGCAGCTGGATCAGCGCGCATAGTGACGCAGGAGTTTGACCAGGGCTTCGACCACGTCGGCGATTTCCCTTTCCGTCATGGAGGGAAAGAGCGGCAGCGACAAGCAGCGGGAAGCGAAGAGCTCGGTGCGCGGCAGCGGCCGGCGCAGCGGCAGCTCGCGCCCCGCCGGCTGCTTGTGGTACGGGATGAAGTGGACGCTGGGTACGATGCCCTCGGCGCGCAGCGCCCGGGCGAATGCGTCGCGCCCCACCCGCAGGCGTTCGGCCCGCAACTGCACGACATAGAGATGCCATGCATGCGTCACGCCGGGGCGTGGCTGTGGCAGGATCAGGGCCTCCTCGCCAGCGAGCGCCGTCGTGTACGCCGCCGCCACCCGCTCTCGACCGGCGCGCAGCGCCTCGGCGCGCTGCAGCTGCGACAACCCCAGCGCTGCTTGGACGTCGGTCATGTTGTACTTGTATCCCGGTAGCGCGATCTCGTAGTACCAGCTGCCCTGGTCGCTGTAGCGCTTCCAAGCATCGCGTTGCATGCCGTGGTGTCCGAGGAGACGGACGCGGTCGGCGAAGTCGCCGTCGCTGCAGGCGAGCAGGCCGCCTTCGCCGGTGGTGATGCACTTGGTGGCGTAGAAGCTGAAGGCGGTGACCTCGCTCCAGCTGCCCACGGGGCGGCCGTCGAGAGCGGCACCGAAAGCGTGGGCGGCGTCCTCGACGCAGAGCAAACGGCGCGCGCGGGAGATCTCGAGGAGTGCCGGCAGCTGGCACGGCTGCCCGGCATAGTCGACCGGAATGACGGCGCGGCTGCGCGGCCCGAGCAAGGCTTCCACCTCGGCGGGATCGAGGCCGAAGCTGTCGAGCTCGATGTCCGCGAGCACGGGCTCGGCGCCGACGTGACGCACCACGTGCACCGTCGCCGGGAAAGTGAGCGCCGGCACCACGACCTCGTCGCCCGGGCCGATGCCGGCGGCGCGCAACGCCAGGAAGAGCGCCGCCGTGCACGAGCTCGCCGCCACCGCATGGGGAGCGCCGAGGTAGGCGGCGCAGGCGGCCTCGAACTCCGCGGTGCGCGGCCCGAGCGTCAGCCAGCCACTGCGCAGCACCTCGGTGACCGCGGCGATGTCGGCTTCGGAGAGCGCGGCGCGGAAGAAGGGCACGGGCGCGCCGCTCCGTACCGGAGGCCCGCCTTCGAGTGCCGGCAGGTTCGCCGCCATCTTTCCTCCGTGACTGAGAGCATCGCACCCGAAGCCGTGTTCGCCTCGCGATCCTGGGTCACGACCTCAGCGGATGACGGCCAGCGGCGTCACCTTCGTCCCCGCGTCGTTGCTCACGCGCACCAGGTAGACCCCGCTCGTGGCCTCGAAGAACTGTACGCCGCTCGTGCTGCTGCTGACCACGATGCGGAGGTCCCACGCCGGGACCCCCGGGGTGGTGATCAGCTTCTCCGAGACGACCTCGCCTTCCAGGTTGTAGATCGTCACCGTGGCGGGCAGGGTGACGTCGCCGAGGTAGACCGCGCCCTCGGTCGATGCCGCCCGCACCGGATTCGGGTACACCACGGCCTGCTCGATGGGAAGCAGCGGGCGGACGTCCAGCGCCGCCACGTCCAGCGTGGCCACGCCGGCCTCGGTGCCGATGTGCAGCAGCTGCGCCGCCGGATCGAAGGCGAGAGCGGTGACGTGCGGGTCCGGGAGCGGGGCCAGGCTCTGCTCGGGCAGGTAGAGAATGGCCCCCTGCCCTTCCTGATTGAGAGCGTCGATCGTCTCGCGGGTGGTGAAGGCGTCGATGACGAGGGCGCTCTCACGAGTGTCGATGCGGTTCAGCCCCTTGTCGGTGCCGATCCACAAATTACCGTTCGGATCGAGGAGCAGATCGCTGACGTTGAGGCTCAGCAGGCCATCGGCGGTGAAGGACTTGGCGCCGATGACGCTCTCCATGCTGCGCGAGGCCAGGTCGAAACGGAAGAGCCCCGCCACCGTCCCCACCCAGAGATCGCGGTTGAAACTGTCGTAGACGATGTCGTGATACTCCGCCACGCTGTAGTCGCTGTTCTGGAATCGGAGCTCCAGTGTGGAGAAGTTGTTCACGTTGGGATTGAAGAGGTCGTCGGAGTTGATCCACTCCCGGAGACCATCATTGCCGAGGTTGTTGACGCCAACGTAGGCGAACTGCCAGATCGAGTCGTCGCGGTCGAAGGCGATGGCGCCGACGGCGCTGCCTCCGAGCAGGTTCGACCGCAGGTTGAGGGTGTCGCTGCCATCGGCCTTGAGCACGTCCAGGCCGCCCGGTGTGACCGGATGGCCATCGGAGAGGAAGAAACGGTTGCCGGCGCCATCTTCGGCGATCTTCCAGTAACGACCGCCGAAACCGCCCTCGCCCGGCGCGATGTGATCCCACTGGTCGGCGGCATGGTTGCAACCCGGGTCACCCCGCAGCGCGTCCAGCGGCGCCTGCCCTTCTTGGACCAGATGGGTGAACCAGGTCGTGCCCGAGCGGTCGCGCAAGAAAGCCGAGACGTTCCCGGACGGGTTCGTCATGTTGGCCAGTACCGAGGAGTCGTTGCCGTTGTAGGTGCACCAGACGCCGGCCAAGGTACGACGCGCCACGCCGGAGATCTGCGTCCCCACCCAGAGGTCGCGGTTGCCGCGGTCGACGCCGATGCCGTGGATCGGGCCGAACGGGATCGAGCTCGGCTCGAGGTGCGCCCAGCTGCAGCCCTGCGCGGTGTTCCAGCTCTCCAGGAAGGCCCCTTCGCCGTTGTCGTTGATCTGGCAAGTCCAGAGGGTGTCCCCCGTGGCCGTGAGCGCCTCGAATCGCCGCGCCTCGAGCAGGAAGAATGGCGGTGGATTGCAGCGCGACCAGGCGAAGCCGTTGTAGGTCCACACATCCAAGTTGGAAGCGACGACGACGAGCGGGTGCAGCGGATCGGGTTGTCGGACCACCAGGGCATAGGACTCGAAGTCCGGCGTCGGCTGCGGCGATCCGGCCACGTTGCGCAGTCGCTTCCAGTACCGGCCCGCTTCGTCCCAGAGCTGGACGCCCCGGTTCGTCCCCGCCCAGATCTGTCCGTGCTGGCGCACCACCGTCTGCACCCGCGTCCCCGCCAGGCTGTCGGCCAGCACTTCCAGGTCGTGCGGCGGCAGCCGCCGGTAGCGGACGATGCCGTTCGACTGCGCCACCCAGACATAGAGCGAATCCACCGCGAGGTCGAGGATGTCGCCATCGGGGAGATCGACGCCGCGACGCCGGCTGGATTCTTCGTTGTACTCACCGACCTCGCCGGCCACATCGATCTGGGCGACACCGGCCCGCGTGCCGACGTACACCACGTCCTCGCCCCAGGGCGCGATGGCGGTCACCGAGTCCGAGAGCAAGCCGCCGCCGGGACGGAAGTTGGCGCCGAAGAAGTGCTCGTACCCGAAGCCTCCGGTTTCGGGGCGCAGCAGCGACAGCCCCGCGCCGCGCGTTCCCACCCAGTAGCGGCCGCGATCGTCCCGCGCCACGCTGGTGAGCAGGTTGGAACGCAAGCAGCGGCCTTCCTTGCAGCCCGCATCGGCGATCTGCTGGAACTCCCGGGTCTGCAGGTCGAAGAGGAGCAAGCCACCGTCGGTGGCACCAGCGAGGACGCCGCCTCCGGGGGCGAACTCCACGATGCGGCCGGCAAAGGTTTCCACCCTCCAGCCGAAGGGCACATCGGCCCGCACGGGCGCCTCGAGCACCCCGAGCGCGGCGAGCGCGCCGAGTGCAGCGAGCGTGACGGGCGGCAGGAACCGGGAACAGCGCACCAGGTTCTCCTCGTACTCTAGTTCTCGCCACGCACGTCCAAGTGGACGGCGCGACCTCGCAGCATGCTGCCCAGGGACTGGAGAATCAACCGAAAGTCCAGTCCCATCGACCAGTTCTGGACGTAGTGCAAATCGAGGCGCAACAGACTCTCCAGGTCCACTTCGTCGGGACGCAAGGCGCGCCAGAAACCCACCAGCCCGGGCCTGACGTCGAAGCGCACGCGCTGCCACTCGTCGAGCCCCGCAGCGGCTTCCGGTTCCAGAGGGTAAGTGCCCACCAGCGCCAGACGACCACGCCAGACGGCGATCCATGCCGGCAGATTGACGAAATCCGAAGGCGGCAAGCCCAGGGCATCGTTGACCCGCGGGAAGGCGAGAGGGCAGGCGTCGCGCCCGAGGCGGGTGCTGCTCTGGAAGAGCGGCCGGCCTCGCGCTCGGGCGGCGAGCCAGTATAGCACGCAGAGCGGCGTTCCGAGCACCAGGAACACGGTCGCCGCCAGGAGGTCGACGGCCCGCTTGGCGCCGGCGTTCACCGTGTACAGGGTGTCGCGCTCGAAGTGCAGCACCGGCACGTCGGCGAGGCGATCGACCCGCGCCCGATGGCTCAGGATGTCGGCGAAACCGGACACCACGGTGACGTCCACGGCGTGCCGGCGCAGGCGGAGCACCATGCGCGCCACCGCCTCGACCTGCGCCGCCGAGGGCGCCACCACGACCTCCTGGATGCGATGCTCGCGCACGACTTCGCTCAGCGCCGCGAGCGACCCGAGGGCGTGGGTGCTGCTGCCTTCCACATCCACGTGGCCCACCACGTCGAGCCCTAGCTCGGGCCGGGCGGCGAGGCGCGAACGCAGCTCCCGCGCTTCTTCCTCGCTGCCCACGATGGCGAGCCGGCGCAGGTCGAGCCGCATCTCCAGCACCTTCTGGTGCAGCGCCCGGAGCACGCGACGGAAGGCCCAGACGACGAGCGGCGCCAGGAGGAAGAAAAAGACGACGACCGCCCGGGAGATCAAGCGTTCCCGGGCGATGTAGGTCGCTGCCGCCATGACCACGACCGCCACGAACAGCGCCCGCGCCAAACCGAAGAGCTCGTCCGCCGCCGCGCGGCCGCGGTTGATCCGGTACTGGCCGGAGAAGTAGAGCGCGAGCAGCGCCACGATGTTGGTGAACACCCAGTAGTTGAAGTAGTTCTCCAGGGTGTACAGAGGATTGTGGAAACGCTCCGCCCAGAGAACCCGCAGGCCGTAGGCGCCCAAGAAAGCCAGGTTCACCGCCACGAGGTCGGAGAGAGCGAACAGCACGCGCTTGCTCACCTCGCGGTAGCGCTTGAGTCCATAGGCATAGCGGTTCCACTTCTCGTAGAAGCGCAGCAGCGATCCCAAGTGCGCCCAGAAGCTGCGGGACAGCTTCGGCTTCGCGCTCTCCCGCCGGTGCTCGTGCACCATTTCGGCTTGCGGGACGTAGTACACCTTCCAGCCCTGGCGCCCGAGGCGGAAGCACCAGTCCACGTCCTCGAAATAGAGGAAGAAGCGCTCGTCCATGCCGCCCACGTCTTCCACCGCGCTGCGCCGCACCAGCATGCAGGCGCCGATCACCCAGTCCACCGCCCGGGGCGTGGCGTGGTCGTAGTCGAGCATGAGGTGGCGGCGGATGACGCGACTGCGCGGGAAGAGCTTGCCCAGGAAGGTGCGGCGGAAGAGCAGTGTCTGCGGCGTGTAGAAAGAGCGGCAGGTGTACTGCAAGCTACCGTCGGTGTTGAGCAGCTTGGCCGCAGCCAGCCCCGCATCGGCATGGGCGTCCATGAACGCCACCAGCTGATCCACGGCCCCGTCGCGCACAACGATGTCGGGGTTGAGCACCAGGGTGTACTCGGCGCCGGCCGCTTCGAGACCTTGATTCACCGCGGCGGCGTAGCCGAGATTGCGACGGTTGGCGTGCAAGCGCACGGCGGGGAATTCCTGGCGCAGCATGGCCACGGTGCCGTCCCGGGAGGCGTTGTCCACCACCCAGAACGCGTGGCTGCAGTGCGGCGGGAAAGCCTGCAGCGACTGCAGACAGCGCCGGATCATCCGCCGCGTGTTGTAGCTGACGATCACCACAGCCAGGCGCGGCGCCCCGCCCGGGGCCCGCGGCGCCTGCAGCGCCTCCCGGCTGCCGGGGAGCGTGCTCATGCGCGCGGCGCCCGAGTGAAGCGCAGCTTCCACACCAGCCAGACAGCCTCCCAGATGATGCGCCGGCTCATCTTGGAAACGCCGATGCGCCGGTCTTCGAAGACGATGGGGATCTCCCGCAGGCGGAAGCCGAGCTGCCAGCAGTACCAGTTGACCTCGATCTGGAAGGAGTAGCCGTCGCTGCGGATGCGGGAGAGCGGCAGCGCCTCCAGCACCTCGCGGCGGAAGCACTTGAAGCCGCCGGTGCAGTCCTTCACCGGCAATCCGGTGACGACACGGGCATAGAGGTTGGCAGTCATGGAGAGGATGAGACGCCGCAAGGGCCAGTTCACCACGGTGACGCCCTTCAGGTAGCGCGAGCCGAGGACGAGGTCGGCTGTTTCGATGGCGCGAAGGAACTCGGCCAGGCTCCGCGGGCTGTGGGAAAAGTCCGCGTCCATCTCGAAGACCAGGGGGTAACCAGCGGCCAGAGCCCACTGGAAGCCGGCGATGTAAGCGGAGCCCAGGCCCATCTTGCGCGGGCGCTCCAGGAGGAAAAGGCGGCTGCAGAAGGCCGGCAAGCCGCGCACCGTGCGGGCGGTGCCGTCCGGCGAGTTGTCGTCCACCACCAGCACGTCGAGGCCGGGATCGACGGCCAGGATCTCCGCCACGAGGGGCGTGATGTTCTCGTTCTCGTTGTAGGTGGGAACGATGATGACACCGCGCCGCGCCGCACCCTGGGGCGCTCCGCTGCTGCGGGCCGCATCGGTGCTCATGCGTGTGCCTCCGGGCCGGCCGCTGCAGGCGGTGGCGCCGCCACCCGGCGGCGCCAGGCGCCGAGAGCCAGGCCGGCGATGCCCAGCGCAGCGGCGCCGGTCATCGTCAGTCCGGCGCGCAGCGCTGGATCGACGAAGACGAACTCCACCCGCGAGGTTCCCGCCGGCACCGCCACGGCGCGCAGCACGCAGTTCGCCGCCAGCACCGGGCGCGCCTCGCCGTTCACCCGTGCCCGCCAGTGCGAGTGATAGGCCTCGGCGAGGACGAGGAGCGCCGGCGCGCTCGCTTGCACTTCCAGCTCGACGCGGTTCGACGCGAAGGCCAGCACCCGCGCGCTGCCGGTGGCGTTCGCCTCCGGTGCCGGAACCGGCTCGGTTTCCAGGAAGACCTCATGCTGTGGATCGAGTTGCGGCAACGCCGCCACGCAAGTCCCCCCCGCCGGGAGCCGCCAGCGCCCCACCACCCAGGCCCGGGGCAGAGCCTTCAGATTGGTGTACACCGCGCCTCCGGGGCCGGAGTACGACGCTTCCGGTCCGCCCGACAGCGGCTCCGGCGTCACGATGTGCTGCACCGACAGCATGTCGACCACGGGAGAACGCGTGATGTGATCTGCGGCTTCGAGAAGCAGCTGCACCCGCGTCGGCTTCGCCGGGTGATAGCCGCCGACACTCGAGATGCCCTGCTCCATCCAGGCATTGCTCCGGAAGAGATCGCCGAGCGGCAGGATGCGCGGTGGCGCCGGAGCGTCGGGGTTGTGGTCGAGCAGGAAGCGCACGAGCCCAGCATCGAGCGGCGTCACCGCCCGTCGCGGTCCGACGCGGCTCTCCACCCCGGGCCAGGTGTGATCGGGTCGCACCATGCGCCGGTCCACCC
Organism: Candidatus Krumholzibacteriia bacterium; assembly: GCA_035649275.1. Lineage (NCBI taxonomy): Bacteria > Candidatus Krumholzibacteriota > Candidatus Krumholzibacteriia > Candidatus Krumholzibacteriia bacterium. Next base: position 12,740 of record DASRJW010000131.1, on the reverse strand, counting down.
AGGCAAGATCGAGGCTGGCCACGAGCGCCAACCCCGCACCGGCCGCCGCCAGTGGCAGGCGTCGCGACGCTGCCGCCGCGACCAGGCCGGCCTCGAGAAACAGGAACAACGCCACCCGGAGGCCATCGCCGCGGACGAGATCGCGGGCCACGGGCGCGTAGGCCGCCCGCAATGGCTCCGGGAGCCGGGGCGAGGTGGCAAGCCGCGACGCCAGCGTTCCGCCCCGCACGAGGGCGACGAGGAGGAGAAAGGCGGCGCCTGCGCCCGCGGCGAGGAGCAAGGTGCGCAGCGTCTTCGCGCTCGTGGGCCGGCGTCGCGCCGTGAGCCACGGGGTTTCCCCGAGGAGCGCCGCGAGGCCGAGGCCTGCGGCGATGCTCGTCGCCAGCTGGAAGAGCACCAGGATCATGACCGGGACCCGGAACTTGTTGAAATACGGCAGGTGCGCGTAGAGCAGATCGAAGAGCACCGGCATGTTCTTGCCGAAGCTCGTGAGGAGGGCGAAAACGAGGAGCACGGCGAGATAGAGAAGGAAGCGCCCACGCAGGAAGACGAAGGCAGCGATGGTGCCGAGGAGCGCGGCTTGCCCCAGGTAGTTCGGGAAATTGGTGAAGGGCATGTCGCCGACATAGGTGCCCTCGCCGTAACCCATGGCCGAGGGCAGGACGAAGGTGGTCGTTTCCGCCAGCGACAAGGACCAGCCGGTGGCGAATTCATAGCTGGCGCCCCCGCCTTCGGCACGACCGCGAATCGACTCCGGGGCGTAGCCGCGCACCGGCAGGAGGAGGACGGCACCGAGGGCCAACCCAAGGACGATGGCGAGAGCGAGACAGCCGGCGAAGGCGCGGAGCGCCGGGCGTTCGGTGCGCTGTCGCCAGCTCCCCAGGATCTCCACCGCGCCGTAGAAAGCGAGCAGCAGCAAAGCGTAGAACGCGATCTGCGGGTGGCCGCGCAAGACGAGCAGACCGAGAAGCAACGCCGAGAGCGCCGTCCACCCCAGGCGGCGCGAGGCATGCCGGAGCTGCAGCGCGGCCCAGAGCAACCAGGGCAAGAAGGCCACGCAGGCCAGCTTGCTCCCGTGACCGAACACGCCCATGGAGACGACATGGGGTGTGAGCATGAAGAGAATGCCGCCCACGAGCGCCGGCCAGAAGCTGCAGTGCAGGCTCCGCAGCAGGACGAAGACGCCGTAACCGGCGGCAGCGAAGTACACCAGCAACCAGCCGAGCGGCGGCATGAAGGGCAGGCGCCCGAGGAGCGAGAGCAGCTCCGCCGGCGGGAAGACCCATGGCGTGAACGAGAGGCTGGCGAAGCTCGGCATCCCCAGGAACAAGTAAGGATTCCACAGCGGGTACTCGCCGGCGGCGAGAGCGCGTCGTCCCGCCGCGGCGAAGGACGAGGGCGTGTCGTAATCGGCGGCGTGGAAGACGAGCCTTTGCCAGGCGATTTCGGGAAAGACGCAACCGAGGACGAGGGCGAGGAGCGCGAGGGCGGCGACATGCTCGGCCCAGGCGGGCCAGCGGCGACCGGCGGAGGCGGTGACGGCGGCGGAGGTGGCGCGGCGACCCGCGACCCGCGAGCGGCTGCGTCCCACGAACGAGGACCCCCCGAAGCACGGTGGACGACCACCCGGGCCGACGGCGCGGATGCTAGCACAGCGACGCGGCTGGTTGAAACGTGAGGCTCAGGAAGTCGGCAAGCCGATCCGGGAGGCGAGGCTGTGCACCGTTTCTGCCATGGCGTCCCAGGAGAAGGCCGCCACCGCGTCTCGCAAGTGCGGTTCCATGCGCTGCGCCCCGCCGGTGGTGAAGAAGCGCACCAGCGCTTCGCCGAGGGCTTCCGGATTCTCCGGCGGCACCACTTCCCCGGTTTCTCCGGGACGCACCGCCTCGGGAAGGCCGCCGACGCGCGTCACGATGGCGGGACGCTCGAAGGCCAGCGCGATCTGCACGATGCCGCTCTGCGTCGCGCTCTTGTAGGGCAGCACGACGACATCAGCGGCGCGGAAATAGACCTCCACCTCTTCGTTCGGCACGTACCGATCGACGAACCGTACCGCCTCTTCCAGCCCCAGCTGCGCGCGCAGCCGCTCGTAGGGTTCCTTCTCCGCGTAGAACTCGCCTGCCACGAGCAGCGTGAGCGGCACCTGCGCTCGCGCTCGTGCCACCGCGTGCAGCAGGACGTCGAGACCTTTGTACGGGCGCACCAGGCCGAAGAAGAGCACCACCGGACCCTGGACCCCGAGTCGCTGCCGGGCTTCGTCGCGCCCGACCCGGCCGCGGGCGAAGAAGGTGTAGGCCGGGTGCGGCGTCACCGCGTGCGGCCGGCCGGGGAAAAGTCGCGCCAGCCGCTCTCGATCGGTTTCGCTCTGCAGGATGAAGGCGTCGGCGGCCCCGAGACCGAGACGGACGAGCACCGTGTCCAAGCGCGAGGCCTCGTGCGGCAGCACGTTGTGACAGAGCGCGACGACGCGCACGTGCCGCCGCCGCACCAGGCGCGCCACGCTGGCGTAGGCCGGAGCGAAGAACGGATGCCACCACTGCAGGAGGAGCAGTTTGCAACCGGAATGCGTCACCGCCCGCGCCGCCCGCGGCCAGGTGTGCGGGCCGATGCTGTCGAGGAGCCGTTCCACCCGAAAGCCCTCGGGCGCCAGCGGCTCGGCGCTGGCATCGAACTGCGTCTGGCCGGGAAAGAGGAATCCCGGATACAGCCGGGTGAAGTTGATGCCCAAGACCGGGTGCTGGCTCGCCAGCGCGCGAGCGAGCAAGGTGGTGTGGTGCGCGATCCCGCCGCGATACGGATGGAAAGGGCCGAGCACCGCCAGCGGCCAGTGGGCTGCGCCCGCCGGGGGGAGAGAGGCATTCACAGCAGGCGCTCGCGGAAGCTCCAGGTCTGCCGCTCCGCTCGCCCCGCCGAGAGCATCTCCGCCAGGAGGCCCATGCTGCCGATCTGGATGCCGACGATGATGAAGCCGATCCCGAGGAGCATGAGGGGTCGCACGCGCAGACCGAAGCCTTGCAGGTAGCGCACCAGGAAGTAGATGTCGATGGTGAGCCCGAGAATCAGGAAGAGGAGGGCCAAACCGCCGAAGAAATAGAGCGGTGACCTGCCGCGGCGGGTCAGGAACATGACGGTGATCAGGTCGAAGAAACCGTGCAGGAAGCGCCGGGCCCCGAACTTGGAGCTCCCGTATTTGCGCGGCCGGTGCCGCACCGGGACCTCGGCGACGCGGAACCCTTCCCAGGCGGCGAGCACCGGGATGAAGCGGTGCAGCTCGCCGTAGACGGCGATGGCGCGCACCACTTCGGCGCGGTAGGCCTTGAGGCCGGTGTTGAAATCGTGCAGGCGCAGGCCCGAGAGTCCGGCGGTGACGCGATTGAACAGCCGCGAGGGCAGGCGCTTCGTCCATGGGTCGCGCCGTGCGCGCTTCCAGCCGCAGACGACGTCGGCGCCCCCTTCGAGCGCGGCCAGGAGCTGGGGCACCTCCGCCGGGTCGTCCTGCAAATCCGCGTCGAGGGTGACGACAAAATCGCCGCGCACCACTTGAAAACCGGCGGCGAGCGCCGCCGACTTCCCCTGATTGCGCCGGAACGACAGCACCTTCACCCGCTCCGGCGCCGCGGCGTGGAAGCGCCGCAGGATCTCCAGGCTGCCGTCGCTGGAGCCGTCGTCGACGAAGATCATCTCCCCTGCGTCGCCGAGCTGGGCGAGCGCCCCATCCAGATCCGCCTTGAGCTCCGGCAGGCTCTCGGCCTCGTTGTAGAGCGGGATGACGAAGGACAGCCGCATCAGCCGCGGCCCTCGTAGAGTTCCTGCGCCCAGGCGACTTCGCGGGGGATGCCGGTCTCCGTGGGCGTGCGGGCACGGAAGCCGAGCTCGGCGGCGGCGCGCCGCGTGTCGGCGTGGGTATGGTCGACGTCGCCCAGCGCCTTGGGCAGGAAGCGGGCCTCGAGCTTCTTGCCGAGGGCCGCCTCGATCAAGGCGATGACGTGTCGGAGCGTCACCGTGGCGCCGCCGCCGACATTGAACACGCCGTGCGGCTTGGCGTAACGCCAGGCGGCGACGTTCGCCTCCACCGCATCGTCGATGTAGGTGAAGTCGCGGGTCTGCTCGCCGTCACCGTAGATCTCGATGGGCCTGCCTTCGATGCCGGCGCGGATGAAGCGGTGGAAAGCCATGTCCGGGCGCTGCCGCGGGCCGTAGACAGTGAAATAGCGCAGGCTGACGCTGGAAAGGCGGTAGTTGAAGAAATAGAGATCGCAGAGCTGTTCGGAGGAGAGCTTGGTGACGCCGTACGGCGATACCGGCGACGGTTTGGCCTCCTCGCTCATGGGCAGCTGCCGGGCATTGCCGTACACCGAGCTCGAGCTCGAGTACACCAGACGAGGCAGCTGCACCGTCCGGGCCGCCTCCAGCAGCTTCTGCGTCGCTTCGATGTTGCAGCGGATGTAGATGTCGAAGTCCTGGCCCCAGCTCGCGCGCACCCCCGCTTGCGCTGCCAGGTGGAAGCAGCAGGCGGCGTCGGCGAGCAGGGCCTGCAGGTCGGTTCGGGTGAGATCAGCCTCGACGAGCTGGAAACGCGGCTGGCCGAGGGCATAGCGCAGATTGCGCCGCTTGAGCGCCGGGTCGTAGTAATCGGTGAACTCGTCGATGCCCAGGACGCGATGACCGTCGCGCAACAGCCGGTCGCAGAGGCTGGAGCCGATGAAACCCGCCGCGCCGGTCACCACCAACACGTCTTTCGCCATGCCCCCCTCCCGTTTCTCGCCGCCGGCGGCCTAGCGCCGCGGCTCCGGCTCCGGCGCGAGCAAGCTCTCCGCCCGGCCCGAAGGCGCACCGCGCCCGGCTCCCGGCAGCGTGTCCCGCTGCATGCGCTCGAAGTACTGGCGCAACCGCCGGCCGGGCTCGCCGGGATGCCGCGCTTCCCAGTCCGCCACCAGGCGCTCCGACTCGCCCTGCTGGCCCGCGCCCCAGTAGGCTTCGAGGAGCATCTGCTGCAGGAACTCGTCGTTGGGGTTGCGCTGGTCGAGCCGGCGCAGCGCCGGGAGAGCCGCGGTGAAGCGGCCTTCCAGCAGGTGCAACCGCGCCAGCTCGAAGAGAGCGTTGTCGTTCGTCGGGTCCTTCGCCACCAGGGACTCGAGCAACGACACCGCCCGGGACGAATCGCCGGAACGCATGGCTAGCCCCGCCAGGAGCAGCACCGCGGCCTCGTGCTGCGGCGCGATCTCGTAGGCGGTCTCGTAGCGGCGGCGCGCCACGCCGAGCCAGGACCGGCGGGCCGAATCGTCCGCGGCGGCCGCCGCCTCTTCCTCCGCATACCGCCCCAGTCGGATGAAGGAACCGGCGTAGTTCTGGATCAGGATCTCCTGGTTGCGGTCGCGGTAGACGCTGCGGTCGAGCTTGCCGTCGGGCCCGAGAATCCCGTCGAAACGATAGTCGTGGTCGACGTTCTTCTCCATCCGGGCGTAATCCACCCGGTCGCGCCCCTTGCTGTTGGTGAAGCGGAAGGCCAGTCCCTCCAGGACCAGGTTCGGCTCGAAGGGTTCCAGGGTCTCCTGCGGGACGGTGACGGCGAAGTAGATGGGGCGCTTGCTGAAGTTGTCCTTCAACAACTGGATCACCGCCAAGTCGCGGGGCTGGTACTCCTTCCCGGTCTGCTGGTAAAGCAAGCTGGCGTCGTAAACCAGGTTGTCGATCTGCGCGTCGTTGAGCGTGAGGGCCACCTTGGGCTCGTTGTCTCGCAATTGCTTCGGATACCAGGTGGTGTTGAGCAGGCTCAGATTGAGGACGCGCACATCCTTGCGGAAGCTCTCCACCTCCTGCTGGTACCAGAGCGGGAAGGTGTCGTTGTCCCCGTTGGTGAAGATGAGCGCGTTCGGCTCGAGCCCCACCAGCAGGTTGTAGCCGTAGCCCCAGGGGACGCGTTCGTGAGTGCGGTCGTGCTCGAAGTGGTAGCGCCCATAGAGCATGACGGTGAAGGCCAGGAAAAGCCCGAGGCCGCCGGCGTAGCCGAGGCGATCCCAGCGCCCTGACCCCTTGGCTCGTCCTTTCTCCTGGCGGGGCCCGAAGCACCAGTCGAGCAATGCCGCCAGGCCGACACCGATGAAGACACCGAAGAAATAGAAGGCTGGCGAGTAGAAGTAGTCCCTCTCTCGCACCTCCGCGAGCACGCCGTGGTGGCCGTCGGAGAAGTTCAGGAAGAGGATCATCCCGAGACTGGTGATGAGGAAGGTGCCGGCGAGGAGAACGAAGTTGCGGAAGCCACGCATCGCCATCGCCGCCATGCCGATCGCCCCCATCAGGATGGGCACGAGCGCCAGGTTCGTCCCGCGGGGTGGCCGCACCAGCTGGTACTGCTCGGTGAAGTAGCGCCAGAAATGATCGATGATCTGGAAATGCCAGCTCCCCTTGCGGATCAAGGGGTTGCTCGGTGGGTACTGCTCCCGTCGCAGCACCGCCATGAGGTTGCCCAAGGTTTGAGGATCGGCCTCGTCGATGGACGGATTCTGGGCGGAGCGAATGAGCAGGAAGATGTGGATCGTGATCCCCAGGAAGAAGAGCAGGGCCGCCACGGTGACGAAGCGGTGCCCCTTCGCCAGGCGGAGCATGAGCAGGAGCACGAAGAGGAAGAATGCCGCTGCCGCCGCTCCGCCCTTGAGAATCGAAGTCACGTAGAACAGGAAAAGCAGGAAGCCGAAGGAAAAGATCACGACGTCGGCATCGCCCACGCTCTTCTTGCGGAAAAGCAGGAAGAAGAGCGCCATGGCTGGGTAGACGAGCACGGTGCCCAGGTGAAAGCCCACGCACAACGACAAGAGATAAATGATGAGATAGATGTTGCGGGTGCTCTGCGGCACCGCCGGCTCGCGGGACCAGCGCAGGGCCAGCCAGGTCGTCAGTCCCATGACGAAGGAGGCGATGGCGTAGACCTCGGCCTCCACGGCGTTCGACCAGTAGGTGTTGCTCCACGCCGTGAACAATGCCCCCACCAGCGCGGCGCCGTAGACCACGCCTCGGTCCATCCAGGTGCGCGGCTCCCCCCGCAGTTGGCGCAACACCATGGTGACGATGAGGTAGAGCATGAAGATGCCGAGGGCGCCGAAGAGCGCCGAGATGAAGTTCACCTTCTGAGCGATGCTCAGTCCCGGAATGGGCAGCAGGGTGAACACGCGTCCCATCACCACGTACAGGGGCGTCGCCGGCGGGTGTGGGATGCCGAGGCTGTAGGCGCAGGTGATGAACTCGCCGCAGTCCCAGAAGCTGGCGCTTCCCGCCATGGTCTCGATGTAGGCCGCGAGGACCACGACGAAGAGCCCGAGGCCGATGCAGAGCCGCAGCTTGCGTTCGCTCACCAAGCACTCCCCACGCTAGCGCGTCTTTAGACTAACCGCTCTGGCCGCGGCAGGTTCCAGAGCCAAACGACGAGACCCCCGACCAAGTTGACGAGAAAGGTGAGCGTCGCCGTCAGGGCCAGCAGCGTCACCGCTTCTTCCCCCGAGCGTCCGAGGGGCACGAAGAGCACCGCCCCAGCCCACTCGCGCACGCCCCAGCCCCCGATGGAGAGCGGCAGGGCGACGAGCAGACCCAGGATGGGGATGACCAGGAAGAACTTGCTCAGGTCGGAGGCGTGCAAGTCGAGGCCCATGGCCAAGCCCACGCAGTAATGTGCCCCCACTCGAGCCGACTGGATGACCAGCGAGAGCAGGAACACTGCGCGCAGCACCGGCACGCGCTCGCCGTACTCCCGCAAGTAGCCGAGCAGCCGCGCCAAACGCGTGTTGATGGAGGGCCACGGCAAGCTGCGAAGCAGCCGTTCGAACCGAGCGGCGCTCGCCGGATGCAGCACCACGGCGGACAGACCCAAGATGACGAAGCTGCATGCCAGGACGAGGAGCGAAAGGAATCCGGGGACGTGCTCGCGTCCGAGCGAGCCCGCGGCGACGATCAGCGCCAGGGCGCAAAGCGCCGAGGCTCCCACAACACGATCCACGATCGTCGCTCCCGCGACGCGACCCAATGCTCCCTCGCTCCTTCCGAGTTTGAAGATCTTGTAGGCGTCACCGCCGAGATTCCCCACCCCGAGGTTGCTGAAGAAAAGGCTGGCGAAGTAGAGCCTGAGCAACCTCCCGCGAGCGACGGTCAGTCCCGACGCCCGCACCAGGGTGCCCCACTGTAACGCGCCGAGCAGGTTGCTGGCCAAGATCATGAGGAGAGGCAGCACGAGGGCTTCGAGCCGGGTCCGGGCCACTTGGGCCGCGAGCTCCTGGTAGGAGAACCGCTGCAGCACGAGCCAGAGGAGGAGGAGGGAAATCGTGAGTTTGGCTGCCCCCGCACTCCAGGTGCGCCACCGCGAAGGGCTACCGGTTGCGGTGCGCGTCCTTGCGTCGGCTGGCATTGGGGCATTCTAGGAACCCCCCAAGTCTTTGGCAAGTGCGCTCCGAAGCGAGGGTTACGCTCGCTTCACGGCAGCACCGGGGGACGCTGCGGTGTGCGCCTCGATGGCCCGCTCGAGGACCGCCTCTGTCTGGAGAGCCGCCTCCTCCCAGGTGAAGCGCCGCGCCCAGGCACGGGCGTTCTCTCCCATCCGCCGCCAGCGCTCCGGGTCGCGCAGCAAGGAGAGAGCCGCGACGGCGAAAGCGTCGGCGTCACCGAAGGGCACGAGAAGTCCGGTCTCGCCGTGGCGCACCGAGTCCACCAGACCAGGCCGGCGGCTGGCGACGACGGGTACGCCGCACGCGTTCGCTTCCACCACGGTGAGCCCCCAGCCCTCCTTCGGGCTGGGGTTCAAGAGCAGGTGGCTCGTCCAGAGCAAACGCACCTTGTCGCGATGCGGCACGTGCCCATGGAACTCGACGGCGCTTGCGAGGTCGAGGCGGCGCACGAGTTTTTCCAGGCGGGAGCGCTCCGGCCCGTCCCCCAGGATGAGGAGTCGCGCCTCGGGAAGCTCGCGCCGCACGGCGGCCAGGGCCCGCACCGCCACATCGGCGCGCTTGTAGCGCATCAAGCGCCCGACGTGCACCAGCGTCGGCCGGGGGTCGCGCGGCGGCGGCGCGGCGAGATCGTAGCTCGCGAAGTCGAGGCCGCAGTGCACCACCTGCAGCCGCTGCGGGTCGACGCCACGCCGTTCCAGATCCGCTCGCGTGCTGGCGGAAATGGCGATCCACCAGGCGCGCCGGAACAACCATGGCAAAGGTCGCTCCATGAGCCAGAGGTAGCTGCCGAAGAGCGGGTTCGTCTCGCGGAAGATGGTGGCGCCGAAGAGATGCGGCACCAGGACGACCAAAGGCAAGCGGGTGACGAGGGGCGTGTAGAAGGGGATCTTGTTCACGTCCTCCAGCACCACATCGTAAGCCTGGCGGCGCAGCTCGCGCTTCGCCGCCGCCAGGAGGGCGAAGTTGGCGTTCCACCACGCGCCTTGCCGGCGCACCGGAACGCCGCGAAGCTGCTGCTCCGTGGCGCAGCCCGGAAAGCGCGAGACGAGCAGCTGCACCTCGTGGCCGCGGGCGACGAGGCGCTCGAGGACGGCGTGCAGCTGCACCTCGGCGCCCCCTGCCCAGGGGCTCTCGAGATCGCGCCAGTTCAGGACGAGGACCCGCAGGCCGCCTCCTTCCGCGCCAGACAGCCGATGTTCATCCCGGTGTACAGCGGCAGCTGCGTGGTCGCGAGTCGCTGGCGCGCCCGCTGCAGCAGCGGCCCGAGCAACGGCAGCGGCGGCTGCAGTGGCAGCCGCACACCGGCCCGGAGCGCCGAGCGGCGCAGCACGCGATAGAAGAGGTTCGGCACGCACCAGGCGCCGTAGACGTGCACCGGCTCGAGGCCGGCGTCGCGGAGCAACTGCCGTAGCTCGCTGATGCCGAACTCCGTTTCCCAGCCGGCGAACCAGCGGTCGAGAGCGATCGCCACGTGCTTGAGGGGCGTGTAGTAGTGCCAGCGCTGCGGCACATCCACCGCCAGGATGCCTCCAGGTCGGAGCACCCGAGCATTCTCCTGCAGGATCGCCTCGGGGTTGCGGAAATGCTCCAGCAATCCCTGATGGAAGACGACGTCGAAAGAGCCGTCGCGGCAGGGCAAGCGGAAGGCGTCGCCGCGCACGCGATGCAGCGCCGCCGCCCCCGGCTGCTTGCCGATGAGGCCGAGGGCTCCGGGGCTGTAGTCGATCACCCAGACGTGGGCGCCGCGGCGCAGCAATTCCAGGCTGTCCCGTCCGGTGCCGGCACCGACTTCGAGGATGTGGGCGCCACGCGGCTCGACGAGGCGTAGCAACGCTTCGACGACGCGCCCGTCGGTGTCGTAGACGTCGGCGAGCTCCGGCGCGCTGGCCCAGAAGCGCTCCCAGTGACCCGGCTCGGAAGTCCTAGCCACGGGCGGCCTGGTCGGTGCCCGCGGCGCGGCGCACCGCCTCGCGGGCAATGCGGTCGAGGATGCCGTTCACGAAGGGGGCGCTCTCGTCGGTGCTGAACTTCCGCACCACTTCCAGGGCCTCGTCGATGATGACGCGCACCGGAACGTCCGGGAAGTGCAGGATCTCCGCCGTGCCCACCTCGAGGACACAGCGGTCCACCAGTGCCAGGCGCTCCAGATCCCAGTGCAGGAGAACGCCGCGCAGCAGCGCCGTGATCTCGTCGCGGTGCATGGTGACGGCCTGAACCAAACGCTCGGCGTAGGCCGCCACGTCAGCGCCGGCTTCGCGCCGCTCCACGTTGGCACGGAGCGCCTCGGCCCAGGGAATCCCGCTCTGGGCGATCTCGTAGAGCGCTTGCACCGCGACCTCGCGGGCGAGCCGCCGCTCCCGCATGCTTCACCTCTCGCGCTTCAAGCTCCGGAGCACGTGCACCATTTCGATGGCCGCCAGCGCCGCGTCCCAGCCCTTGTTCCCCGACTTGGCACCGGCCCGCTCCACCGCCTGCTCCAACGTGTCCGTGGTGAGGACGCCGAAGCTGACCGGCACACCGGTGTCGAAAGCGGCCCGCGCCACGCCCCGGGCGGCTTCGCCGGCCACGAGGTCGAAGTGCGGCGTCTGGCCGCGGATGACGGCGCCGAGACAGACGACGGCGTCGTACTGGCCGCTCGAGGCGAGCGTCTTGGCCGCAAGTGGCAGCTCGAAGGCCCCGGGGACACGCACGACGTGCAGGTCGTCCTCCGCGGCGCCGTGGCGGCGCAGGCAATCCAACGCGCCGGCGAGCAGGCGCTCGCCGATGATCTCGTTGAACCGCCCGAGCACCAGCGCCACCCGCAGTCCGCGCGCGTCCAGCGCGCCTTCGTACGTCCGCGGCATGATCATCCTCCGCTTTTCTCCGCTTTAGAGGTCTTCCAGAATGTGCCCAAGCTTGTCGCGCTTCGCCCGCAGGTAGGCGCGGCTGGCCGGGCCGGCGGGCATCTGGATCGGCACCCGCTCGATCACCTCGAGCCCATAGGCCGCCAAGCCCACCAGCTTCTTCGGATTGTTGGTGAGCAGGCGGATGCGCCGTAACCCTAAGTCGACGAGGATCTGCGCGCCGATGCCGTAATCCCGTTTGTCCGCCGGCAAGCCGAGCTTGCGATTGGCCTCCACCGTGTCCAGGCCCTGCACGTCCTGCAGGTGATAGGCGCGAATCTTGTTCGCGAGCCCGATGCCGCGGCCTTCCTGGCTCATGTAGAGGAAGACGCCATGGCCGTAGTCGGCGATCTGCTGCAGCGCGTGCTCCCGTTGCAGGCCGCAGTCGCAGCGCTCCGAGCCCAGAATGTCGCCGGTGAGACACTGCGAGTGCACCCGCACCAGCGGTGCCGCGTCGAGATGCGGCAGACCGCGCACCACGGCGGCGTGCATGGCCTCCTCGTAAGCGGCCTGATAGATGTGGATGGTGAACTCACCATAGCGCGTCGGCAGCGCCGCAGAAGCGACGCGCTGCACCAGCTTCTCCCGCCCGCGCCGGTAGGCGATGAGGTCCTTCACCGAGATCATGGTCATTTTGAACTGCGCGGCGATCTCGCGCAGGCGCGGCACGCGCGCCATGCTGCCGTCCTCGTCCATCACCTCGCAGACGATGCCGGCGGGGTAGAGACCGGCGAGGCGCGCCAGGTCCACGGCGGCCTCGGTGTGGCCGGCCCGGCGCAGCACGCCCCCCTCCACGGCGCGGAGCGGGAAGACGTGGCCCGGGCGGGCGAAGTCTTCGGCGCGTATCTCGGCGCGGGCGAAGGCGCGGATGGTCTCGGCGCGGTCGTACGCCGAGATCCCCGTGCTGGTGCCGTGGCGGTAGTCGACGGAGACGGTGAAGGAGGTGTTGTGGAGCGAGGTGTTCTCCGGTGCCATGGGTCCGAGGTGCAGCTCGTCGAGGCGCGAAGCCACGCAGGCCACGCAGATGAGGCCGCGGGCGTGCTTGCTCAGGAAGTTGATGTGCTCCGGCGTCACCGACTGCGCCCCGAGCACCATGTCGCCTTCGTTTTCCCGATCCTCGTCGTCGACGACCAGGACGAAGCGCCCGGCGCGGATTTCCTCGATGGCCTTCTCGACACTGTCGAAGTCGCTCATGCTACACCTCCTCCGCTCCGGCTCGCCCGCTGCCGCCGCGACTCGTCGCCCCGCCGAGCAGCTGCACCACACTCTCCCAGCTCAGGTCCTGACCCACGCTCTCGCCGCCTCGCGCCAAGTGCAGGACGTAACGGGCGAGCACGTCGGCCTCGAGGTTGACTTCGTCGCCAGGACGGCGTTCCTGCAACGTCGTGTGTTCCCAGGTGTGCGGGATGAGATAGACCTCGAAGCGCCC
>DASRJW010000130.1 GCA_035649275.1 Candidatus Krumholzibacteriia bacterium | reverse complement strand
GCGGATCTGATGCGGATCCCCTTCACGCTGCTGGCGGAGAACGTGAACATCATGTACCTGGAGCACGTGCGCACCGTGTGCCGGATGTGCATCGGCATGGAAAAGGTATTGCGCGACGCCTACGGCGACCGCGCCCGTATCGACCACGACACCCTGGTGGCGGGAGCGCTGCTGGCGGACGTGGGCAAGATGCTCGAGTACGAGGAGAAGAACGGCAAGATCGTGAAGGGCAAGGCGGGGGAGTACTTGCGTCATCCCTTCAGCGGCGTCGGCTTGTGCTGGAAACACGGCATTCCCGAGGCGGTCATGCACGTGGTCGCGACGCACTCCAAGGAAGGCGACCACGTCCGGCGCTCGCCGGAATCGATCATCTTCCACCACGCGGACTTCACCGACTTCGAGCTGGTGAAATAGGGAGGCTCCTTGGACACGATCACCGGCACCTTGTCGCGCTGGGCGGCGGAGCTGCGCTACGAGCACCTCTCGCCCGAGGCCATCGCGGCGGCAAAGGCCTTCCTCTACGACTCCCTGGGCTGCGCTCTTGGCGGCTGGCGCACACACGATGCGCGGCTCGCTCTGGAGCACCTCGACGAGGTCGGGGGCAAGCCCGTGTGCACGCTCATCGGCTCCGGGACGAAGACCGACCCGGTGAGCGCCGCCTTCGCCAACGCCCTCATGATCCGGGCCCTGGACTACAACGACATCTATTGGAAGGCGGATCCTTCGCATCCGAGCGACATCATCCCGGCCGCCCTCGCCCTCGGTGAGCGCCAGAACCTGGGGGGCCGCGATCTCATCGTCGGCATCGTGCTCGCGTACGAGATCGAGATGCGCCTGTGCCTGGCGGGCGTGCCGGGCATCCGCGAGCGTGGCTGGCACCACGCCACCTTGACCGCCTTCGCCGCCCCCATGGTCGCGAGCCGCATGCTGGGGTTGCCGTGGCAGCAGATGCAGCACTCCATCGGCATTGCCGCGAGCCGCCACTGCACTTTGGGTGCGGTCACCGCGGGCAAGCTCACCATGATGAAGAACACCGTGGATCCGATGGCGACGCGGGCCGGCGTCGAGTCGGCGCTCCTCGCTGCCCGCGGCTACACCGGCCCGGAGCACGTGCTGGACGGGAAGGAAAGCCTCTTCCACTGCCTCGGCGACGGCTGGGATCGCGGCAAGCTCACCGACGACCTCGGCAAGCGCTTCCTCATCGTGGACTGCAGCATGAAGGCGTTCCCCACCGAGGCGCTGACGCACTCGCCCATCACCGCCACCTTGGCGATCTTGCGGGAGCAGGAGCTCGCCGCCGAGGACATCGCGACCGTGGAGATCGAGAGCATCGCCCGCGCCGCCGACATCCTGAGCGATCCGTCGAAGTACGAGCCCGATTCGAAGGAAACCGCCGACCACAGTTTGCCCTACTGCATCGCCGCCGCTCTCGTGGACCACAAGGTGACGACGCAGCAATTCACCGAGGCGAAGATCCGCGACCCGCGGCTGCGGGCGCAGCTCCGCAAGGTGAAGGTGACGGCGAACCAGGAGTTCGAGAATCTCTTCCCGGCGCAGCAGAGCAGCCGGGTGACGATCACGACCACGGCGGGGAAGCAGTTCACCCGGCGGGTCGACGTCCCCAAGGGCGACCCGCGCGATCCGATGACGCCGGAAGAGATGCAGATCAAGTTCGAGGCGCTGGCGGAGCCGGTGCTGAGCCCGCGGCGGCGGCAGGAGCTGCGCGACGCCGTCTTCACTCTGGAAGACGTGCCGCACTGCAGCGAACTCATGGCCCTCTGCGCCGCGGACCGTAAATCGCCGGGGCTCTCCGGATAGTCCATGGGCACGCCCCTGGCGCACACTCAGGCTCCCTGGACAGGTCGGTCCGGGGGGCGTCACGAGCCCGTCGCGAGGGCATGGATGCCCGAGCAGGGCCTCGTGCCGAGCGACGAGCGCGCAGGAGTGCGCGCGAGGAGCGTACCCCCGGACCGACCTGTCCTGGGAGCCTGAGGGAGACATCGATGGCAGCGAGGGCCGAAGAGAGGGTGCAGACCGGCGAGGCCGGGCGGCGCGGTGACGACGTGCGGTCGGACCTGTGGGTCCGCGCCACGCTGCGCGACTCCGGTGGACTCGACCTGCAGGTGCGCTCCAAGGTCGAGCCCTACTATGGTGAGGCCATCCGCACGCAGCTGCGTGCGCTCTGTGCCACCGCCGGCGTCGAGCACGCCAAGCTCGAGCTG
>DASRJW010000129.1 GCA_035649275.1 Candidatus Krumholzibacteriia bacterium | reverse complement strand
CGACCGGAGTGAAGCTTCGGGCGCCGTCTACGCCGGCGTCGTTTGCTCGGTGAAGCCGATGCGCTCGAACTTCTCCCAGCTCTTCTTGCCCCGCAGGTAGTCCACGAGACCTTTGAAGCGCCAGCGGATCGTCATCTGCCGGTAGCCAATGTTCTCGAACAGGCAGTAGAGGAGCAGCGTGGCGAGATCCCGAGCCGGGAGCGAGGCCAGGAGCGGCCGGCCGCGGATCTCGCCGGGCGCTGCCGGCTCGGACCAGAAGGCGAGGAGAACGGAGAGCATGGAGACCAGCGCCCCGTAGCCGAAGGCGATGGCGAGGAAGAGAACCAGGTACTTGTACGAAAGAATCTGCAGCGCTGCGAACACGGGCAGCGACACATAACCGAAGGCTTCGACGAAGAGTCCGAGGAAATCGAAGAGGACGAGCGACGGCCAGCCGATGAGCCCCGCCGTGCCGTAGCGCGGGTTGAACAGCATGTGCCGGTGGTAGACCAGGATCTCCACGAAGCCGCGGAACCAGCGCCCGCGCTGCTTCGCCAGATCCCGGGCGCGCTCCGGCACCTCGGTCCAGCAGATGGGGTACGGCAGGGAGAGGATCACTTTCCTGAGACCCTTCTCCTGGAGGTACCGGTGCAAGCGCACCACGATCTCCATGTCCTCGCACACCGTGCTCGAGCCGCGCCCGGCGTACTCGTGCACCAGGCGCGACTTGAGATGCTCGGTCAGGTAGCCGCCGATGCGGATGAGCAGCTCCTTCTCGAAGATGCAGAAGACGCCGCTCACGATGAGCAGCCCGTTCAGCCGCGACAGCGCCGTGCGCGCCGCGGTGAAGCTGCGGACGTACTCGATGATCTGGAAGCGCGCCAGCTTGCTCTTCGGCAGCCCCACCTTCAGGATCTTGCCCTGCTGGATGCGGCAGCCGTTGGCCACCGCCACCTGCCCGCCGACGGCAGCCACGTCGCGCCGCTCCAGCAGCACGCGGAAGATCTGCAGCAACGCCACGTCATCGATGAGCGAGTCCGCATCCATGGAGATGACATAGGGGCAGGCGGAGGCGTTGATGCCGGCGTTGAGCGCGTCCGCCTTGCCGCCGTTCTCCTTGTCGACGACGACGATACGCTCCACCGCCGGCGGCAGCGGCAGGGTGCACTCGTACAAACCGCGCACGCGGGCGGTGGCGATGCCCGGACGGTAAGGGAAGTCGCGCCGGCGCAGCTGCAACGACTCCTGCAGCACCGCCAGCGTCTTGTCCTTGGAGCCGTCGTTGACCACGATGATCTCGAAACGCGGCAAGCGGAGCGCCATCAGCGAGCGGAGCGACGCCCCGATCGTCACCGCCTCGTTGTAGGCGGGCACCAGGATCGAGAGCGGCGGCGTGTAGGGCGACTTGAGCAGCAGATCCGGCGCATCCAGAGCGCGCAGCCAGAGACCGCGCCGCACATCGAAGAAGGCGAGAATGAGGAGCATGAAATTGAAACTATGATAGGCGAGGAAATAGACCAAGAACGACCAGGTGAAGAAAAGCGCCAGGTCATGATACATGGGGCTACGCTCCCGCCCGCTGCGGCAGCGCCGTCACCGGAGCGAGCGGTGTCGCCCCCAGGTGCTCGGCCGCCTCGGGGGACAGCAGCCACACCTGCAAGATCTCCTCGAGCCGCGCGCCGGCAGCGCGGACGCGCTTCGACGGGTCGACCCGCGCCGCGGTCAGGGCCCGTGCCCGGCTATGGGGATCACGGAAGAAGAGCGCCCGCAAGGCGCCGAGCCGTTCGCCCACGGCGCGGGACGCCGCGAGGCGCTTCTCCAAGAACTCCGCCGGATGGATTTCCCGCAGCGCCGCCGCGATGAGCGGCACGTCCTTCGGGCCGACGACCTCCTCGACGCTATGGCTCCCCTCCACGGCCAGCGCTGCCAACGCCGCCGCCCGCACCTGCGGCTCCGCATCGCGCGACAGATCGAGGAAGTCCTGCACCGCCGCCTCGGGGCGGAGACGTGCCAGGTGCAGCAGCGCCCGGCGCCGCATCTCCGCGGCTGGGTCCTCCAGCGCTTGCCGCAATGTCGCCAGCGCTGTGGTGGCGCCGAGAGCGGCGGCCGCATCGAGCGCTTCGGTGCGCACGGCGAGATCCGGATCCTGCAGGCACGCCTGCAAGAGCCGGCGGGACTGGCGGGCCGGCAGCTGCCCCAGCGAGCCCGTGACCGTGCGCCGCAGCTCGGGCGAACCATCCTCGAGGAACGCCTCGAGCAGCGCCGCCGCGCCGTGCAGCCGCGCCCGACCGAGGACGCGCACGAGCGCCTGGCGCGCCCGCGGTGACAGCTCGAGCCCCATGACGCCGTCGAGGAAGGCCTCGATCCGCGCTGGTGCGAGCCCGCCGAGGAACTCGGCCAGCGCTGCCAGCAACCCCTCGTCCTCCGTGTCGAGCTGCCAGACGACGACCTGCAGGGCCTCGTCGAGGTCGGCGTCGTGCAGGCGCCGCAGCGCCTCCGTCCGCACCCGGGGCTGCAGGTCCTTCAAGCCCTCCAGGAGCAGGCGCATGAAGTCGTCGCGCGGCGCCCGTTCACCCAGGAAAGTGAGGGCGGCGATGCGCACCTCCTCGCTCGGATCCTTGTGGAAGGTGCGGAGCACGGCGGGGTAGCTCGACGGGCTGCGCAGGAAGCCGAGGGTGCGAATGACCTTCACGCGCATGCGTTCGTCCTGGGAAGTCTCCAGCTTTTCCAGCAGCGTTTCCTCCAGCTCGGTGCGCGACCGCTGCGAGGCGACGACGAACTCGACGGCGCGCTCCGCCCGCACCGTCTCCACCGTCGCGTGCAGGATCGGATCCTGACTGCGCTTGCGGTCCTGCAGGAAGTCGTAGAGCGGGAACGACTCGAGCGTCTCCAGGATCGCCGGCAGATCGGCATCGCGGTCGAGCACCATGAGGCCGAGGAGGGCGTAGCCGCGCATCTCCTCGCTCGAGCGCAGCGACACCAGCACGCCGCGCATGACATCCGCCGAGGCCAGGTCGCGCAGTGCCGCGAGCACCAGCACGGCGCGGCCGCGCACTGCTTCCGAGGGATCGAAGACGGCAGCGCGGATGGCCGGCAGCGCCCCCCCGTCTTGAATGCGCGCCAGCGCGTCCAGGACCTCGAGGCGCACTGCCTCCGCCGGACTGCGCAGGAGCTCGAGGAGATCGGGAACCGCTTCCCGATCCTGCAGGTCGCCGAGGACGTGCACCGACTTGCACACCACTTCGGCGTCCCCATCGCCGAGCATGGCGCGCACCAGCTCGCGCCCGGTGTCGTGCCCGAGCTGGCCGAGCACGTCGATGACGCCGAGGCGGCTGGTGCGATCGGCCCCCTGGAAGAGCACGTCGATGACCCGATCCGGGTCCTGCCACTGGATCTGCCCGAGAGCCCAGGCGATGGCGTCGCCGAGCTCGGCGCTGGCGTTCTCGAGGCCGCGCACCAGGGTCTCCAGGCAATCGGGCACCCCGATCTGCCCGAGGGCGCGGGCAGCAGCGATCTGCACTTCCGGAGCGAAGTCGTGGAAGGCGTCCACCAGGCGCGCCACCGCTTCGCTGGCGCGGAGCAGGCCGAGGGCGCGCGCCGCCTCGGCGCGCACCGCGGCGTCGCAGTCGCCGAGCAGCTCGAGGAGCGCCGGCACCGAGTTGCGGTCACCCACGCGCCCGAGCACCACCGCGGCGCCGCCACGCACCCGCGGCTGCGGGTCGCGCACCGCGGCAGCGAGGAGTTCGTTCGGATTCGGGAACGGAATACGCTCCAGCGCCCGCACCGCTTCCACCCGGATCGTTTCGTTCCCGTGCCCGAGGAGGCGGCTGATGGGCTCGGCCGCCTTCTCCTCCCGCAGCTTCGCCAGCGAGCGCAGCAGCTCCGCCACGATGGGGGCCGCCTGCTCCTGCTGCAGCCGCTCGATCAGCGCCGCCGCCACGGTGGCGTGGGGCACTTCGCCGAGAATCTCCGCCACCGCGTAACGGACGCGCGGATTGCTGTGAGCCAGCGCGGCGACAAGGATCTCCACCACTCCCGACTGGGCGGCGGCGACCAGCTTCTCCCGCGCCGCGACGTCGCCATCGCCGACGCGCTCGAGCAGGGTGTCGAGCACGCCCAGGCGTTCCAGCGTCATGGCGGCGCGCTGCCGCACTTCCGTATCCGGATCCTCGAGCGCCAGCAGCAAGGGCTCGACGGCTCGTTCTCCCAGCTGCTCCAGGGCCTCGATGACGCGCACGCGCACCCACCACTCGCCGTCCTTCAGCGAGTCGATGAGATGATGCAGAGCGCGGGGATCGCCGATGGCGCCGAGGGCCCGCACCGATTGGATGCGCACGTACGGCACCGGATCGCCGAGCATGAGGTGGATGAGCTCGGGCACGGCGTGGCGATCGCCGATCTTGCCGAGGGCGCCGGCGGCGCGAGAACGCACCTGGTCGTGGAGATCGGCGAGACAGGCGAGCAGCGCCGGCACGGCGCGTGGGTGCTTGAGCTGGCCCAGAACTTCGGCCGCCCAGGCGCGGGTGTTGACTTCGCCGCGCTCGGCGAGCTTGCGCAGCAGCGGCTCGCACGCCGCCTCGCCGAACTCGAGGAGGATCTCGGCGATGCGCGGCGGCAGCCAGCTCTCCGGCAACCCCAGCGCCTCGACGAGGGGCTCCAGGGCCCGCGGATCGCGGATGCGCCCGAGCGCCCGGCTCGCCGCCATGCGTACGTCGCGGTCTTCCTCCCGCGTGTCGCGCATGACCCGGATGAGGGAGTCGACGGCGCGGACGTGGCCGATCTCGCCGAGCATGCGCGCGGCGAAGGCGCGCTCGGCCCAGCGCCTGCCGTGGCCGAGTCGATGAATGGTGCGCTCCAGCAGGCCGAGCTCGTCGTAGGAGGCGTAGAGCGCCTGGATCTCCTCGGCGCTGCTCGTGGGGCCGAGCTGAGAACGGCGCTCGGCCAACAAGCGCTCGAGCGCGTCCAGGTCGCGGAGCACCTCGGGCCGCCGCCGCGCCGCCCGATAGGCCACGGCGCTCTCGGCGTCGAGCTCGGCGAAGAGTTGTTTCAGATGCTGCACCCGCGCCTGCAGCCGGCGTTCACGGAGACGCAGGCTCCATTCGCGCAGGACGTAGAGGCCGAGGGCGAGCCCCGCTGCGCCCAGACACACCTGGAGCAGGAGGGTGGCGATGCGGTCGAGCAAGCGTCTCGCCTCGCTTCCCGGCGCGGCGATTCACGCAGTCGCCAGCTGGGGCTTCTTCAGGCGCGAGCGGATCTCGCGCACCAGATCCGCCGGATCGAAGGGTTTGGCCACGAAGCCGTCGGCCCCGACGCGCTTGGCCCAGAAGCGATCGCTGGGCTGGCTCTTCGCCGAGAGGAAGACCACCGGCAGGGTGCGCAGCGCCTTGTCCTCCCGGAGGGCCCGGCACACCTGGTAGCCGTTCTTGCGCGGCAGGACGATCTCGAGCAGCACCAGATCGGGCCGTGGCGCTTGCCGCACCTTCTGCAGCGCCTCCTCGCCATCCCGCGCCGTGAAGACGCGGTAACCCTCGTTCTCCAGAATGAGGGTGACAAACTTGACGATGGCGTTGTCCTGCTCCACGAGGAGAATCGACTTCGTGCGCGCCATGCCCGCTAAGCCTCCCGACCGCTCCGACTCCGGGACGATGGTCGCGGAATCGGGCGCGGATTCCAGAGACACGCTGCAATGGGCGTACCACGCACCATCACGGCCCGGAGCGCGCCGCATGGGGCCGCAAGTTGCCCGTTCATGCCTCGGCCGGCCCGTTGCGGCCGCCGGAGCCCCCGCCCGATCGCGGCCCATCGAACCGCAGCGAGACACCACGCCGCCCGTCTGGCCCGCCGCATGGCGCTCTGCACTCGCGAGAGATGCGATTCCTCCGCGGGCGAGTTACGCAGGCGGCCGCCAACCCTTGCGAGCGAGCCATTCGTACCTTCCGCCTGCGTTGTTTGAAGCCCGCGGGGGAATCGCATTTCTCGCGGCGTTCGTGCAGCAGCTACGAACCAGAGCGCTTGACTGGGGTGTCGTTCTTCGCCGTGGGCTTCGGCGGCGCCGCGTCCTCGGGCGTGCCCTTGCGGTTGGCACCGAGCGGGCGCCCGCCCCAGTGGATGATCTGGATCTTGCCCATCACCGCGTCGCGGTTGCGCGGCTGCTCTTCGAGGACGGCATCGTAGATCTGCTCGGCCCGGTCGAGGTCACCATTCCAGGCCACGACGCGGGCCAGGCCGAGTCGCGCCTCGGTGTTGTCCGGGTCCGCCTTCAGCACCTGCTCGTAGATGCGGATGGCCGCGTCGTATTCCTCGCTCCAGGCCAGCACCTTGGCGTAGTCCACCAGCAGGATGCGGTCGTTCGGCGTCTCGCCGAGGAGCATCTCGTACTGCGTGCGCGCCTCCTGCAGTTTCCCCTGCCAGCCGTAGACTCGGGCGATGCCGATCTTGGCTTCCCGGTTCTTCCCATCCATGGCGAGCACGCGCTTGTAGATGTCCATGGAGCGCTCGAACTCGTCGTTCCAGGCCAGCACGCTCGCCAGACCCAACAGACCTTCGATGCTGTGGGTGTGATGGGTGAGCAAGCGCTCGTAGAAAACGATGGCGCGATCGAACTGTCCCGCCCAGCCCGAGGTCTGCGCCGCGCCGAGGAGCACCACGTAGTCCACCGGGTGCGACTGCAGCAGCCCCTCCCATTCCTTGATCGAGCCGTCGAAGCGCCCATCGGCGGCGAGGGCGCGCGCCAGGCCGACGCGGAAGTCGTAGTAACCCGGTTGCAGCGCCAAGGTCCGGCCGTACAGATCGACGGCCTCGGCGGGGTTTCCCCGGCGTAGCTCCAGCGCCGCCCGCTTCGCCAGCACCACCGGATCGTTGGGACGCACTTGATCGGCGTGCAGGTAGGCCTCGCGAGCTTCCTCGTACTTGCCGGCCTCGACGAGCCGATCGCCTTCGGCCAGCCAGCGATCGCGGTCCGTCCCGGCCTCGGCGGCACGCGCCGCCTCTGCCTGGGCCGCGGCCCGGCCGGCAGCGGTCGCCACCGCGCACCCGCAACAGAGAACGAGCGCGAGCACTCTCGTGCGACGGCCTGCCTGGCGCGCCAGCCTCGTCATGGCACGGCCTCCCCGGTGCGGCGCGCCGCGATCTCGTCGCGCAAAGCCTCGCCCCGCGGATCTTTCGGGTGGGCATCGAGGAAGCGCTTGAGCTCCTTCTCCGCCTCCTTGGAACGGCCGGCCTGCAGATGCAGGCGCGACAGCGCCAGACGCGCGTCGCCGTCCTTCGAGTTCTCCCGCAGCAGGCTCTCCAGAGCGGCCCGCGCTTCGGCCTCGTGCCCGAAGCTCGGCCCCAGCGTCCCCAGGCCCAGCCGCGCGCCGGGATGGAAGGGTTCGACCTGCACGATCCACTGGAACATCTCGAAGGCCGATCTCCGGTTGCCTGCGGCTTCGTACTGCCAGGCTTGCTCCACCATCTGCGCCAGCGTCTTCTTCTGTTGCTGCCAGCTGGAAAGCAGCCCGTCCACCGATTTGACCAAGTGATATTCGGCCTCTTTGTCGCTCCCATCCTGGCGCCAGAAGGCATCGAACATCGGCAGACACTCCTCGAAGCGCTGCGTGGTGAAGAGCACGAAGGCCAGCCCCCTCTGGCTCTCCACCCGCTCGGGGCTCCGCACCAGGACCGCTCGGAAGCTGGTCTCCGCCGCCGTCGCCTGCCCCAGCCGGTACTGCGCAAAAGCGAGGCCGTTCAGCAGCTCCAGGCTGGCAGGCGCGATCTGCAGGCCGTTTTCGAACGCCGCCTTGGCTCGCTCCATCTGTCCCAAGCGGTAGTACGACCAGCCGAGGAGGAGCTGATCGTGCATCGGAGGGCTCTCTTTGGCCTCCACCAGGCGCACCACCGCGGCGTAATCGTGGGTGAGGTAGTACACCTCGACCGAATCGATCGGCAGCGCGACCGTCGCCATGTTGCCGGCCAGGATGGCCCCGCTGAGCAAGCCTTGCAGCATTCCATTCGCCCCCGTGACGCGAGGGAAGGCCCCCCGATAGAACAAGCAAAGATCGTGCTGCCCAGGGCGAGGCAGCATGGGGAAGCGCTGGAAACCACAGGAACTGCTCGTGCCCTGCATCGCACGATGACGGCGAGCGTCGCCCGGGTGGACATCGTGTTCCGTCGCAGCCTTGCAGGATGCGGAGGCGGGGCGGCACGGCCGTTGCCTGGGCTCCTGACGTTCCCCGGTCTCACCTCTCTTGGCGAAGCATGCGACTCTCCGCTTCCGTTGCTTTCCTTGTCGGCGCCACCTGGGCAAGCGTGGCGCCGGCGCAGAGCGTGTGGAGCCGGCCCGCGCCGATCTACGGCCTGACGGGTGGCGTCGATGTGCTGGCTGCCGCCACTGCAGGCGGCGTCGTCCTCTGGGATCTGCCGAGCGGCCGCACGCGGCATCTCACCACCGCGGAGGGTTTGCCGAGTCATCTCGCTCTCGCCGCGAGCTTCGCGCCGGATGCAGAGGTTCTCGGTGTGGCCACGGCGAACGGCATGGCCCGCGGCTCGATGGAGGGACCGTGGCACTCCGTCCTCGCCCGTACCGACGAACGCGGACCCTCTCTCTCGGCGTGCCTGGCGCTTCCCGTAGGACGACTCTTCGCCGGCGGGGATCGGGCGCAGCTCCTTCTCTGGGAGGGCGAGCGCCTGGATTCCTTGCTCGTCCCCACTCGGGCGGGCCGCGTCGTGGCTCTGGCGCTCTTCACCTCTTGGCTCGGCGCCGTGCGCCACACCGACCCGCAACGCCTCGACAAGGCCGGTGCACCGCCTTTCCCCCTCGGCCTCGCCGCCGGCGTCGACAACGACGGTGTCTGGCTCCTGCGCCGGACGAGCGAGAGCGAACGCTGGCTCCGCTTCGTGCAGGAAGACGGACTCCCGT
This sequence comes from Candidatus Krumholzibacteriia bacterium, assembly GCA_035649275.1. Lineage (NCBI taxonomy): Bacteria > Candidatus Krumholzibacteriota > Candidatus Krumholzibacteriia > Candidatus Krumholzibacteriia bacterium. The sequence continues at coordinate 2,725 of DASRJW010000129.1, read as the reverse complement.
CGCACCGCGTCCGCCAGCTGCTCGCCGACTCGCGTGGGCGCCTGTGGGTCGCCACCGATCGAGGCCTTGCCTGGATCGGATCGGACCTCGGCGTCCACGCCTTCCCTGCCAGTCCGCTTCTCGCCCAACGCTGCCACGCTCTCGTCGAAGGCGAGGACGGCTTCCTCTACGTCGGTCTCGATGCCGGCTTGGCTCGCCTCCACCTCGACCGCCTGGAGGAAGACGCCACTCTCGTCGCCGGCATCGCCGGACCCGTGGTGGCGCTGGCGCGAACGCGTGGCGAGATCTGGTGGAGTGCAGGCAGTCAGGTGTCCTCGCTCACCGGCCAGGAGTTGCTCTTGCCCGCCGGTCCTGCGGCGAACTTCACTCTCGCCCTGCTGGCGCGCTCGGAGGCGAGCGGTGCCCGCGCTTGGTTCGGGCATCCCTTCGGAATGGCGAGCTGCTTCCTCGATCCCGACTGGGCCCACTTCGGCGCCGAGCAAGGGTTGCCACCGGCGGACATCACGAGCTTTCTCTTCCTCGGGGACACGCTCTTCGTGGGCACTGCGACGGCGGGTCTCTTCGTGCGCCGCGACGCGCCGTCGATGCCCCATCTGCCCCGCATCCCCTACGCGTCGGTGCGTAAAGCAGCGGCCGGTTCACCGCACTTCGTGCCCGTTGCTGGCGCACCGACGCACATCGCGACCCAGGCGTTCGCCCGCGGCCTGCAGTGGGTGGGCGGCGACGCCGGTCTGCACGCCCGCCGCGGCGGCGCTTGGGAGGAGTTACCGCTCTGGCCTGGAGCCCACACGGTCGTCGACCTCATCGGCGCCGGCGACACGCTGTGGGCGAGCGCGTCGTACGCCGGTCTCGCCTTCCATGCAGGAGAGACCTGGCTCCAGCCCCCCTGTTCCAGCGCTCTCCTGGGCGCGTACTTCGGCAGCTTGAGCCGCGATGGCCGTGGCCACATCGCCGTCGCCACCGATCGCGGGCTGGCCTTGTGGGATGGTGCTCTCCTGCAACCGGTGCCGGGATCACCCGACGCCTTTCTCTTGGACGTGCAGTGGTGGGGCACAGAAGTCGCCTGCGGCACCCATCGTGGCTTGTGGATTCTCGGCGCCGACGGTACCTGGAGCTTGCGCGGTGTCCTGGAGGGGCTTCCCGGAGCGCAGGTGCGCGCCCTCGACCAGGATGCCGCCGGTCATCTGTGGGTGGCGACGACGCGCGGTCTCGGCCGTCTGCCTCCCGGCGACACTCCGAGCCCACCACACGCAGGCCAAGGCCCGCACCCTGGTGGCTTGCAGCCACCTCTCGCGCCGCAGGGGATGCCAGGGGGATTCGACACGAGAGGCGGGAATGCGGTCCGCTCCGAGGTCACGCCGGCAGCCATCGCCGTGTACGACGTGCGCGGACGCTTCGTTTGCCGGCTCGAGCCGAACACCGAGCCTATCCCGCACTGGGATGGGCGGGACGCGCACGGACGCACCACCGGACGAGGCGTCTACTTCCTGCGGCCTCTGCACCGCCAGGAGCGCGCGCGCAAGTCGCTCCGCCCTTGAGCCCTCGCGCCTAGGGCCGGGGCTCGATGTCCTCGAGACGCAGCGGGCTGGAGAGGAGGGCGCGCACCTCTGGATCGCTTCGGCTGAGCTGCAGCGCCTCCCGTGCCGCCGCTTCCGCCGCTTCCTGCAGTCCCCGTTCGCGCTGCAGTGTGGCGACGCGCGCCAGGGCCAGGGCCCGCTCCTTCGGCGTCGTCGCCGCGTAGGCGCGGCGCAACAAGGCGTCGAGCAAGTGCTCGGTCTGCGAGTACGTCAGGTTCCGGAAGCGATGTTCGCGCCGATCCTCGATCGCAACCGGACTCGCTCCCGCTTGGTGCTGCCACGACACGGACTCCAGCCGCCAACCGGCGAGAAGCGCCAGCCCCAGCACCAGCAGCCACACCCAGCGCACCGTCATCGATTGCGCTCCAGAACCGCCCAATAGGCTCCGGGCATGAACTCCACGTTGCCGAGGCGGAACCTGCCTTGTTGCACCGCCGTGGCCGCGGCGGCGAGGAATTTCTTCTGGCTGTAGAAGCCCTCGCGGATCTCTTCCAGGCTCTCGAAGCGCACCGGTGCGTAGGCAGCGAAGAAAACGACGACATCGGCGTGCTCGAGCACGTAGGCCGGGTCGCCGCGCTCGTGGCCGATGTCCAAAGCGCAGACATGTTCCTTCGACAGATCGCACCGCGCCACGTGACGGTCGGCGATGCCGAGGGCGTCGACCACCGGCAAACGCGAACTGTACCCCGTGGCGCCGAGAGCGAAGAGCCCGAGACGCGTCCCCGGCGGATACCGCTCCTGCAGAACGAGCCCGAGTCGCGAGGCGAGCTGCACCCACTGGAAGGCGGCGGCGCGCACGTGCGGTCGGGCGGAGAAAACCAGCAAGGCCGCCGAGAGCACGACGAGGAGCGCCAGCTTCCATGGCTGGCGCTCCGTCACCAGCCGCGCCGCGGTGGCGCCCAGCAGCGCGGCCGCGAGCGGCAGGACGTAGAGGAAGGAGCGGTGGAACTCGAAGTGATCGCCGCCGAGTCGGATGACGTGCACGGCGTAGAGCGATAGACCGACCAGGAAGCCCAGCGTCGCTCCACGCAGCGCGGGCAACAGGAGCGGTACGGCGAGGAGCACGATCCAGGGATAGGAGCGCGGCCACAGCGCCACGTAGTGCAGTCCAATGCGCGCGTGCGCCCAGTCGCCTGCACGCTTGGCGT
>DASRJW010000128.1 GCA_035649275.1 Candidatus Krumholzibacteriia bacterium | reverse complement strand
TGCCGCAGGCGCGTGGCGCGGGCTGCCACGAGCGCCACCGCAGCCTCGTCGAGGGGAAGATCGCAGGCGTCCACGACCGCCGACGGCGGCCGCACCTTGAGCCGACGGCGCAGGCTCCGTTCGGAGACGAGAGCCAGCGGCGCCGTTCCCTTGCCGAGCGAGCCCGTCGCCTTGTCGGTGAGATACACCCAGAGGACCTGCGTTTCCTCGGGCTGCAGCGCTTCCAGAGCCTGGAGCAGCCGCGCCGTGCTCTGGGCGCGTGACGCCCCCTGCGCCTCGGGTGCAGGGAGGAAGAGGGCGAGGGTCAGGAGGAGAAGGCCCGCTCGAAAGCGGCCTGGACGGTGTTCGGTGCGTGGCGGCGATGAGGAACGGTGTCCCATGGACGAGTGAATTCTAATCCCCATGGCGGAGCCGAACAAGCCTTCTGCTCCCGCTCGCTCACGGTGGGCAATCCGGGCAGCAGCATCCAAGGGCCTGGCGCCCGTTGGACATGATGCAAAGGCATCCTCTACACTGGCCCGAGCCGAGGCCCCACACCCAGTGTGCTCTTGCCGCTCGCCCTCCGAGGAGCGGCTGGGGGTCCGGCACCATCGCAGTTGGTGTTTCGTCCCGGGGGAACGAAGGAAGGCGCCGAGGGACAGGCTGCCGAACCGTACGCTTTCGTTGTCCATCCAGGAGGAGGAGTCGGTATGAGACGAGTCATCGTGGGTTTGTCGGTCCTGCTGGCATTGTCGAGCGCGAGGGCTGGCGCCCAGGTACAAAGCGTCGAGATCATTCCATTCGGCGGCTACCGGTGGAGCGGCGGGATCAACAGCCTGCAGGGCGTCTCCGACTTCGACGTCAAGGATGCGGCCGCGTACGGTGTCGCCTTGGACGCCAACATGCCGCGCAACTCGGCCACAGAACTCTACTGGAGCCACTGGGAGGGCGACTGGGACGCCTCGCTGGTCGGGGGCGGGACGCGCGACGGATCCTTCAAACGCGACGACATCATGCTCAACGGCATCTGGTACGCGGCGCGGAGCGGGGCGCGGGCGCGGCCCTACTTCACTGCCGGATTGGGAGCCTCGATCTTCTGGGCCGACGACGCCGAGACCATCGGGCGCTTCGCCTGGAACATCGGGGCCGGGTTGCGACGCGACATCGATCAGAAGCTCGCCTTGCGCGCGGACTTCCGCTGGGCCCCGACCTGGATCTCCACGGGCACCGGGGTCTGGTGCGATCCGTTCTTTTGCTATCCGGTGACGGAGGGCGAGTTCTTCGACCAGTGGGAAGTCACCGGCGGGTTGATCATCAAGCTGGGAGGACACCGGTAAGCGGTTACGGCAGGAGCGTCACGGAGGCGACGTGCAGACACTCGTGCGGCTGAGCCCGGACATCACGACGAAGTCGGACCGCACCCGCCGTCGTTTCCTGCGGCGTCTCGTCGACAACCTGCGCGACGCTTTCCGCAGCGAGGGGATCGCGGCTCGCGTGGAGCCAGGCTGGGTGCGCCTCCTCTTCGAAGCCGAGGAGTCGCGGGCGCTGGAGGTGGCGTCCCGCGTCTTCGGCGTGCACTCACTTTCCCCGGTGGAAGCGCGGGACGCTTCGACGCTGGAAACGCTGGTGGAGCAGGCGGCGCCGTATTTCCTCCCGGCGGTGCAGGGGAAGACCTTCGCCGTGCGTGCCCGCACCGGCGGCAGCGCCACCTTCACCTCCCATGATCTCTGCGTCGCTCTCGGCGACCGTTTGCGCCACCACGGCAAGGTGCATCTCGACGACCCGCAGGTGACCTGTCACCTCGAGGTGCGCGGTAGCACCGCCTATCTCTTCAGCTCTTCCGTGCCGGGGCAGCGCGGCCTGCCCCTCGGCTGTGAAGGCCGCGCGGTGGCGCTCCTTTCCGGCGGCTTCGATTCCGCCGTCGCCAGCTGGATGGTGATGCGCCGGGGTGTGGCGCTGGACTTCGTCTTTTGTCGCCTCGGCGGCGCCGTGCACACTCAAGGGGCACTGCGGGTGCTGCAGATTCTCGCCGGACGCTGGGGCTACGGCACCCCTTCGACGGTGCACGTCGTGCCGTTCGAGCCCGTGGTGGAGACCATCCGTGCGCGCTGCCACCCGGCGCTCTGGCAGCTGGCGTTGAAGCGCGCCATGTACCGCGTGGCCGAGGAGGCCGGCAGGATCCACGGTGGCCACGCCATCATCACCGGCGAAGCCCTGGGCCAAGTGTCGTCGCAGACGCTCAAGAACCTGCGCGCTCTGGACGGTCGCCTTGATTTGCCGGTGCTGCGGCCCTTGGTGGGCATGGACAAAGAAGAGATCATCGCGCGTGCCCGGCTGATTGGCACCTACGACCTCTCGGCCACGGTGCAGGAGTACTGCGACATCGTGCCGAAGAAACCGGCCGTCGCGGCCCGGCCCGCCGACGTGGCCGAAGCGGAAGCCGCCCTCGAACTGGATGCGGCGGCAGTGCTGGCGCAGGGAACGACGCTCGCGGCGCGCCGCTTGCGCGAAGAGGACTGGGCGCTCGAGTCGCTGGAGATCGACACCGTCCCGGACGGCGCCGTCGTCCTCGACATCCGCGGCGAGCACGGCTACGCCGCTTGGCACTATCCCGGCGCTGAAAGACTCGACCTGGAACACGCCCTCAAGCTCGTGGGCAGTCTCGACAAGGGCCGCTGCTACGTGGCGTATTGCGAATTCGGCCTGAAGAGCGCCTTCCTGGCCGAGCGCCTGCGGGAAGCCGGCTACAACGCCTACAACTTCCGCGGCGGCCTCCGCGGCCTCCTCCGCCACGCTGCCGAGCGCCACCTGGTACCGCTAGAGCTCCTGCCCGAGAACGCCTGGCACCGCTGACCATCAGGCAGAAGACCTACCCAGAAACCGGGCCTCCCCCGACTGACGTGGGACACGAGGGTCGTTAGCCTCGTTGCCGGCCGAGATCGCGACCGAGGAGTGGAGCGGTCACAAGCCTGCCGTCCGCGGGGGCCGGGTCATGCTGAGCGTCGTTTGCTTTACGCTTTACGTCGCGGTGACATTCACGGCTCCGCCGTCGATCCCCGCCAGCTTCCTCTGGGAAGATGGCTCGACACCAACTTTCCCGATCGTGCTTCAGGTCGGGGATCCGCTCGGTGGGATGAGTCTCGGTGCGGATGGAGCTGGGCTGCCGACGCGGAGTCTCGCAGGTCTCTCCAACGACAGGAGTCTCGTCTTCAGCAGACCGTTCGATGGGACCGGGTTCTTCGAGTCTTCTTCACCCACCTTCCGGGAGTTCAGCAGCCAGCCAACCCTCCCGAGTCAGGGGTGGCTCCAACCACCGACGGAGCCCGAGACCGACGACCGCATCGAAGATGCGGTGAGGGCGGGCAGGTAGGCGGCGTAGCCCCTCAAGCCGTAGCGGCTCCGACGAGAGCCAGGGTGCGCTCGGCCACGATGCGACCTTCGTGGGTGAGGCAGGAGCCGCGCAGGATCTCGTCCTGCATGTCCACGGCGAGCTTGCCATCCTTGATCATGTTCTGCAGGAAGCTGGAGATGTTGCGCGAGTACATCTGGCTCGCGTGCCCGGCCATCGTGGCCGGCAAGTTGAGAGGGCCGAGGATGGTGACGCCGTGCACCACCACGTCCTCGCCCGGGCGGGTGAGCGCGCAGTTGCCCCCCGCCTCGGCGGCGAGATCGACGATGACGGAGCCCGCTTTCATGCTCCGCACCATGTCCTCGGTGACGAGGAGCGGCGCCCGCTGTCCCGGCACCAGAGCCGTCGTGATCACCACGTCCATCTCGCGAACGGCCTTGGAGAGCAGCTCCACCTCGCGCCGGTGCGCCTCTTCGGAGAGCGCCTTGGCGTAGCCGCCGGCGTCTTCCGTGTCCTGCTGCGGCATCTCGATCTGCAGGAACTGGGCGCCCAGGCTTTGCACCTGTTCCTTCACCGCCGGCCGCACGTCGAAAGCGCTCACCACGGCGCCGATCCGGCGGGCGGTGGCGATGGCTTGCAGCCCTGCCACACCAGCGCCGAGGATGAGCACGCGCGCCGGCGCCAGCGTCCCTGCCGCCGTCACGAGCATGGGGAAGAAGCGCGGCAAGCGCTCGGCGGCGAGCAACGCCGCCTTGTAGCCGGCGATGCTGCTCATCGACGAGAGCGCATCCATGGACTGAGCGCGAGTGATGCGCGGCACCAGCTCCATGCTGAAGCAGGTGGCCCCGGTGCCCGCGAGCACCTTGGCCAGGCCGAGATCGGCGAGGGGCGCCAGGAAGCCGATCAACACCTGACCCGCTCGCAGGCGCCTCGCTTCTTCCAGCGTCGGCGGCGCCACCTTGACCAGGACCTCGGCCTCGAAGACTTGTGCCGTGTCCACCAGGCGGGCACCGGCTTTCTCGTAGCCGCTGTCGTCGCTCCAGGCCCCGGCGCCGGCGCCTCTCTCCACCAGAAACTCGAGATTCGACTTCGCCAGGCGGGACACCGCGTCGGGCACGAGGGCGACGCGCGTCTCCCCCGGCCGTGTTTCCTTCGGGATACCGATGCGCATGCGTCCCCCTTCGACGAGTCGGCTGGCGGTCCATTTTTCTGCACAGCGGCCGCCGAGTCTAGCGAAGCACGGGCCCGCTCACAACGGCGCTCCGTGAATCCACCGACCCGCGGCCTCATTCGACGGCCGGGCAAGAACATAGGTCTGGCGCCGAAAGGCCCGGGCCGCGGCCGCTCTCGACCCGGAGGGGCCGCGGCCACCACCTGCCTCGGCCCTCGACCGCAGCGAGTGCGGCTACCGGATTGACTCCGCCCGAATCGGGAGCATAATCGACGGCGTGGACCCCATCGATGCGAAGATCATTCGGACGCTCCTCTTCGAGGGGCGTATGACCAACACACGACTGGCGCGCGAGGTGGGCCTCTCCGAATCGGCGACGCTGGAGCGCGTGCGCCGCCTGGAGACCTCGGGTGTCATCCAAGGTTACGCGGCACGCGTCGAACCCCGGCGCGTAGGCCGGGCGCTCGAAGTGATCATGGCCTTCACGCTGAAGAATCAGACACCGGAAGAGGTGTCGAAATTCAGCAGCGCTATGGCGGAATTCGACGAGGTGCTGGACTGCGCCCAAGTGCTCGGCCGCTTCGACTTCATCGCCCATGTCGCGGTGGCGGACGTCCCCGCGCTCGAGAGCTTCATCAACGCCCGACTCATCCCCCTCGGTCTGATCGACCGGATGGAGTCGCTGGCCATTCTGAAGATGCTCAAGCGCGATCACCCGCCCCTGCCGCTCATCGCGGAGTGAGGAGCTCGGTTCCGGCGAGCGCCACTCGACAAACCCTTAAAGGCCATCAGGCTCGGCCCCTGCGAGCGCCACTCATCGGACCCTTGCGGTCGGCGATGAACGCCTCCTTCGGAACCAGTCGGGGGCTTGTCGGCTTCGCCCCGCACTGTGTCCCTTGGACACAAAGCCTCCGACGCCGTCCTTTCCTCCACTGCTAACCCCTTCGGGAGCATCTGCTTCTCCATTCGTCTCTGGACAGCACGGGGATCGCAACAACGCTCCGCGTTAGTTAGAATGGTGCCGAGACACGCAGTCTCCGCGGAAGGGAGAGATGGTTCGATGCAAAAGCAGGTCGTATGGGCGGCGTTGCTCGTCTTCGGCATCGCCGTGGGCGCCCAGGCTCAAGAGAAGAAGACGGAGCACAAGTTCATCGGCGTCAAGAAGTGCGCCATGTGTCACAAGACCGAGGCGAAGGGCAACCAGTTCGCCCACTGGCAGGCGTCGAAGCACGCCAAGGCCTACGCCACCCTGGCCAGCGACAAAGCCGTCGCCCTGGCCAAGGAGAAGGGCTTGACCAAGCCGCCGCAGCAGAGTCCGGAATGTCTGAAGTGCCATGTCACCGGCTACGGCAAACCGGCGGAGCTCTTCGACGCGGCTTTCGTCAAGGAAGACGGCGTCGGCTGCGAGAGTTGCCATGGGGCGGGTGGTGACTACCAGAAGATGAACGTGATGCAGGACCGCGCCCAGTCCGTGGCTGCGGGTCTCGTGCTTCCGGACGAGAAGACCTGTACCACCTGCCACAACAAGGAAAGCCCGTCGTTCACCGCCTTCGACTTCGCCAAGGCCGTGGCCGTGATCACGCACCCGAATCCGCAGAAGAAGGCTGCCACCAAATAGCCTGCGTCCAGGAAACGAGAAGGGGCCGCGACAGCGCGGCCCCTTTCGCTGTCGATGCTTTTTTCGCCTCAGCCCTCCTGGCCGTGGCCGATGCGCACCCCACCGCTCCCGGTGGACAAGCGCACCCGCGAGGTGCCGGAGCCCACGGTGAAGCGGGCCTCGTGGCGGGGCTTGCGGCCGAGATCCACGCCTTCCAGATCCACCTCGATGCCGCCGCTCCCCGTGTCCACCTCGAAGACGGCGGAGACTTCCCGTGGCAGGCGCAGGCGGATGCCGCCGCTGCCCGTGTCCACCTCGTAGCGGCCGCCGCCTAGGCGCAAGAGCTCGAGCTCGACGCTGCCGCTGCCGGTGTCGATGAGGACGCCGTCGGCTTCGATGTCCACGGCCTCCACGCCGCCGCTCCCGGTGTCCACGTTCATCTCCTCGACGCGGGCGTCCGCCACGTCGACGCTGCCGCTGCCGGTGTCGAGCACGAGCTCGCGCGCTTCGACATTGCGCACGTCGACGCCGCCGCTCCCGGTGTCTACCAGGACGCGCTGCGCTTTGCTGATGTCGGCGAGGTCCACGCTGCCGCTCCCGGTGTCCACGTCCACGTCGCCGCGCACGCTGCCCACGTGCACCGCGCCGCTGCCGGTGTCGGCGCGGAGACGGCCTTCGAGAGCGTCCACCGTGATGCGGCCGCTCTGCGTGTCGAGGTCGAGGTCGCCGCGCACGTCACGGGCTTCCATGGCACCGACGCCGAGGAAGATGGTCACGTCCTTCCCTCCTGGGAGTAGCACCTCGACGTCCGCCCAGACTTCGATGGCGTCGCGGAAGGATTCGCCGCGCACCTCGATCTCGCGCCCGTGCAGCAGCTCGGAGAGCCAGTCGCCGTCGTGCTCACGCGCGCGGAATTGGGTGCGGCTGCCGCTGCCGAGGGCCGGGTACACGTAACGCCGGTGCTCTTCCACGGGGAAGATGATGGCGAGCTCGGCACGGTGGCCGTGGTGTTCCTCGAGCTTGAGGAGCTCCGGCGTGGCATCCCGTCCGTCCACGTGGACGCGGACGACGATGTCCTTCCCTCCGTGGCTGCCGATCCGCACCTGGCCGATCAGGTTGCCGACCCACACCTCCTCGGCCTCGAAGGTGAACTCGCGATCCAGCACCGCTCCGCGCGCCAGAGGCGGAGAAAGCAGCGCTACAGCGCCCCAAAGGAAACCGGCGGAGAGCTGCAAAGCATTGATAAAGTTCGACTTTTGCAAGGTCAGCCCTCCTGGGCTCGGGATCCCGTGGGCAGCGCCGGGAAGAAAGGGTGGCGCCCACGACGCTTGAGACGGGGCATCAGGGCGGAAGGTTGCGTTTCCGGCACTCTCCCCTGCTCTTCTTCCCAGACGCGCCCGCCACCTAAGAGGTTCCGCAGTCCCTTCGGCCACCCATTCGGTGGCGCAGTCGCTCCCGCCTGGGAGCCGGCGCCGCGCCCCTGCCACGAGCGGAGAATGCTCGCCCAGAAGTTCAGCCACCCCGACGCTCTCCAGTGCGACACCTGTCACCAGGCGCACGGGAGCGGCCAGCCTGGATTGCTGGCGGACAAGCAGGTGCAGATGTGCGGGCAGTGCCACAATGCCGCCGCGACGCATTCGCACCCGTACCAGGAACCGGCGCGGGATCCGCGCACTGGCAAGAGATCCGACCTCGATGACCTCTCAGCTCTTCTTGGCGGTCTTGGCGAAGAACGGCGCGGGGTGCCACCTCACGTTGCTGCTCTTGCACTTGGGACATTCGACCTTGGCGGTCTCGTGGGCACCGACGTTCATGTCGACCGTGAAGGTGTGTTTGCAGGCGTCGCACTGGTACTCGTACGTGGACATTCGTTTCTCCTCCTGCCTGCGCCGGCTCCCGGGGCCGCTCGCAGGCCGTCGTCGGTGTAGATAACTCCTTCCCGGGCGGCGCGGGAAGCCCTGGCTGGACACTGCACCGGGGTGGCGGATTTGCTACGCTCCCGCTAGCCTTTGCCGCCCCTTCGGGTCGAGTGCTGGTCCCGGCCGGCTGCCGGGACCCAACGGGGAGTGCCCACGATGTCCGTCGAGGCCATGAGCCGCCCAGCCCTCACGATGCTCACGGAAGACGAAGAAATGTTCCGCCAGGCGGTACGCGAGTTTGCCCTCGGCGAGGTCCGGCCGCGCGTCCGCGCCATGGAGGAGGCCGGCCGCTACGACGAGGAGCTCATCCCCGCCCTCTTCGAGATGGGACTCATGGGCATCGAGATCCCCGAGATCCACGGTGGTGCCGGCGGCAACTTCTTCCAATCCATCCTGGCGGTGGAGGAACTCTCGCGTGTCGATGCGTCCGTCGGTGTCTTCGTGGACGTGCAGAACACGCTCTTCAACAACGGCCTCCTGCGCTATGGCTCGGAGGAGCAGAAACGCATCTACGGCCCCCGCGTGGCCAAGAACACCGTGGCCGCCTATGCCTTGTCCGAAGCGGGCTCGGGCTCCGACGCCTTCGGCCTGGCGACGCGGGCACAGAAGCGCGGCAACACCTGGGTGCTCCAGGGACGCAAGCTCTGGATCACCAACGCCGGGGAAGCGGGGATCTTCCTGATCTTCGCCAACATCGACCCCAGCAAGGGTTACAAGGGCATCACGGCCTTCATCGTGGAGAAGGACGATCCCGGTTTCGGCCTGGGCAAGCGCGAGAGCAAGCTCGGCATCCGTTCCTCCAGCACCTGCGAGCTCATCCTCGACGACTGCACCGTGCCGGAACACCGCGTCCTCGGCGAGGTCGGGAAGGGCTACAAGATCGCCATCGAAATCCTGAACGAGGGGCGGATCGGCATCGGCGCCCAGATGATCGGGCTGTCGGCGGCGGCGCTGGAATACGCCTGCAAGTACGCCAAGGAGCGCAAGCAGTTCGGCAAAACGATCAGCGAGTTCCAGGCGGTGCAGCACCAGCTGGCCTACTGCGCCACCCGGCTGGAGTCGTCCCGGCTGCTGGTGTACAACGCGGCGCGCCTCAAGGACGCCGGCCAGCCCTTCCTCAAGGAAGCGGCCATGGCCAAGCTCTACTCCAGCGAGGCCGCCGAGTTCATCACCTCCGCCGCGCTGGAGATCCACGGCGGCTACGGCTACACCACGGACTACCCGGTGGAGAAGCTCTACCGCGACGCCAAGATCGGCAAGATCTACGAGGGCACGTCGTTCATGCAGCTCTCCACCATCGCCAAGGCGATCCTCAGCGACTAAACCCGAGAACCTCAGCGCGATTTGGCCGGAGGGTAGTGGCGCTGCCCGTTCCCCAGGTAGATCTGGCGCGGCCGGGCGATCTTCTGCTCCTCGTCGAGGAGTAATTCCTCCCACTGCGCCAGCCAGCCCACGGTGCGCGGGATGGCGAACATCACCGGGAACATGTCCACCGGGATTTTCATCGCCTGGTAGATGATCCCGGAGTAGAAGTCCACGTTCGGGTAGAGCTTGTGGGAGATGAAGTAGTCGTCCTGCAGAGCGATGCGCTCCAGCTCCAGGGCGATGTCCAGGAGCGCGTTCCTCCCGGTTACCTCGAACACCTGGTCGGCGATGCTCTTGATGATCTTGGCGCGGGGATCGTAGTTCTTGTACACCCGGTGCCCGAAGCCCATGAGGCGCACCTGGCCCGCCTTCACCTTCTGCACGTGCTCCGGCACACGCTGCACCGAGCCGATTTCCGCCAGCATGCGAAGCACCGCCTCGTTGGCCCCGCCGTGGAGGGGGCCATAGAGCGCTGCCGCCGCCGCCGCGGTGCAGACGTAGGGGTCGGAGAGGGCGCTGCCGACGTTGCGCATGGCGCTGGTGCTGCAGTTCTGCTCGTGGTCGGCGTGGAGGATGAAGAGCACGTCCAGAGCCCGCTCCAGCACCGGGTTCGGCCGAAACTTGAGCTCGGTCATCCGGAACATCATGCTCAGGAAGTTGCCGGTGAAGCTGAGATCGTTGTCCGGGTTCACGTAGGGCATGCCGATGCTGTGCCGGTAGGTCAAGGCCGCCAGCGTCGGCATCTTGGCGATGAGCCGCAGCGTCTGCCGCCGCCGCGAGTCCGGGTCCCGGACCGCCCGGGCTCCCTTGTAGAAGGTCGAGAGCGCTGCCACCGTGCTCACCAGCATCCCCATGGGGTGGGCGTCGTAGTGGAAGCCGTCCACGAACTTTTTGATGTTCTCGTGCACCATGGTGTGGTGCAGGATTTCCTGCACCCACGCTTCCCGCTGCTGGCGGTCAGGGAGCTCGCCATGGAGGAGGAGGTAGGCAGTCTCCAGGTAGTCGCTGTGTTCGGCCAGCTCTTCGATGGGGTAGCCACGGTAGCGGAGGATGCCCTTGTCGCCATCGATGAAGGTGATCCGGCTCCTGCAGGCGGCCGTGTTGGTGTACCCAGGGTCGTAGGTCATCAGACCGAAATCGTCGGGACTCGCCTTGATCTGGCGCAGGTCCAGAGCGCGGATCGTCCCGTCCTGGATGGGAATCTCGTACTGCTTGCCGGTCCGGTGATCGACCACCGTCAGGCGCGAATCAGGCATCACCATCTCCTCTTCGCGGCCACGGGCGCCCCATGGCCTTGGGCCATGCTTCCTACTCGTAACTAAACCGATCCACGCCTCAAAGCAACGCCTCCGCTGGGTCGATCCAGACAGGCCAGCGCGCTGCCTCGAGCAACGCCCAGCCAGCGGGGGAACGCCCTGCCCTGCCGCTGCCTCCCTGGGAACTCTTGTCCTCTCCGCGCCCGACATCTTCCAGCACGGTGCGAAGAAATACCAGCCCGTCGAGACGAGGCAATGCCCGGTTCCATGGTGGCGCTCCGCCGGCGAGGCACCGTGCTGTTCGGTTCCGGCGCTTCGTTCGTTGAGGATGCAGAAACGCCAGGGGCGGCGGCATCGGGCCTTCTGGGCCAAAGCCCCAGAGCGAGGGAAACGGTGGAGGCGATGGGCTATGCTGGGAGCGAGCCGTGACACGATCTCGAGCGCTTGCTCGGCCCGAGCTGGGCTGCGCCTGGACCTGGACGGATCGGATGGGCGGAGGACCGGACAACCGGGGCTTTGTGCAAGGGCCCTCGCCCGAGGATTCCACCTCCGTGCTCCTCGAACGCGTGCGTGCCGGCGACGAGAACGCTTTCGCACTCCTGCATGCGCGCTATGCCGCCCGGCTGCTGCGCTGGGCGAGTGGACGCTTACCCGCACCCGCGCGGGATGGCCTCGACACCCAGGACTTGGTGCAGGATGCATTCGTGCAGTGGCTCCGGCACCTCGAGGAATTCCGGCCGCGCTGGAAGGGCGCCTTCCACGGTTATCTGCGCCAGGCGATCCTCAACAAGATCCGCGACCAAGTACGGCGCGCCGGTGCCCGCGACCGTGCCCTCGCCGGGGCCGAAGACCTGCTGCCCGAATCGCCCTCGCCGCTCGCCACGCTCATCGGCCGCGAGTCCCTCGCCCGTTACGAAGCGGCGCTGTCGCGGCTGTCCGAGTCGGACCGCGAGCTCGTCGTGGCGCGGATCGAGATGGACTGCGCCTACGACGAGATCGCCGCGCTGCAGGGCAAGCCCTCGGCGGACGCGGCGCGCATGGCGGTGAAGCGGGCGCTCCTGCGCCTCGCGGAGGACATGGGGGTCGGCGATGAAGCGCAACCATGATGGGCTGCTGGAGAGCGTGAGTGGCGCCGTCTCCGACGGGGACGCGGTCGATTGGCAGGCTCGCGAGCGCGAGGCGAGCTCGGAGCGCGAGAAGCGCTGCCTCCACAACTTGCGGCTCGTGTCCGAGGTGTCGCGCCTGGCGCGCACTCTGGCGCTGCCGAGCGGCGCGAGCCCGGCGAGCCTCACCGGGGCAGAGCGCGCGGTCTCACGGGTTCGCGTGCGATCGATGGCCGAGGAAGAAACGATCGTCTCGGAGACCGGTCCGCGCGGAGCACTGGACGCCGCCGACGAGACCTTGCCCTTCGAAATCTGGGGATCCCTCAAGCTGCTGGAGCACATCGGCAGCGGCGGCTCCGCCGCGGTGTACCGCGCCTGGGACCAGCGCTTGCACCGGCAGGTGGCGCTCAAGCTGCTGCGGCCGGATCTGTCGCTGGACCCGGATTGGGAGTCGCGCTTCCTCGCCGAAGGCCGGTTGCTGGCGCGCGTCGAGCACCCGCACGTGGTGCGCATCTACGGCCTGGAGACGCACGCCGGTCGCATCGGCATCTGGATGGAGCTCGTCCATGGCACGAGCCTGGCCGACGTCCTCACCGAGCGCGGCACCCTCGGCGTCGCGGAGGTGGTGCGCCTCGGCATCGATCTGTGCGGGGCGCTGGGAGCGATCCACGCGGCCGAGGTCATCCACCAGGACATCAAACCGCACAACGTGCTTCTCGACACCAACGGTCGGGCCGTACTCATGGACTTCGGCGCCGGCCGCCTGCGGAGTGCCACCGGCGACCCTTCCCTCATGGTCGGAACGCCGCGCTACATGGCTCCCGAGCTGTTCACGGGCGTGCCGCCATCGCCCCAATCGGACCTCTACAGCCTGGGGCTGCTCCTCGCCACCCTCGTGCTGGGGCGCCATCCTGCGGCTCGCGCCGGTCGCGTCCGTCGCCGACAGCGAGAGCCGATCCGACTCGCGGCGCTTCGACTCGACCTGCCGCAGTCCTTCACCTCGTGCGTGGATCGGGCGCTCGCGGAGGACAAGCTGCAACGCTTCCCTTCGGCGGAAGCGATGCGAGAGGCGTTGGAAAAGGTCGAGTCCTCCTGGGCCGGGGCGACGAGCCGGATCGGGGAGTCGGGCATACCGGGGAGCATGACCCACACGGGGCGGCCGCGCCGCCGCCGACAGGCACCGCTCCTCGCCTTCGCGACGCTCCTCCTGATCGCAGGGGCCTACGCGGTGGCCCAACGGCTCGCAACACCCGAACCGCTCTCGGCACGCGCCGACCTTGCCGCGACGAGCGCGGGCACGAGCCGGACTTTGGAGGCGGACGCCGTGATTTCTACCCTGGACCGTCTCGAGCTCCACCTCGATCTCTCTCGCACTGCCCATGTCTACGTCCTCAACGTCGACGCCACCGGGCAAGCGGTGCTGCTCTTTCCGATGGCCGGCGGCGGGCCACAGAATCCTCTGCCGGCGCATCAGGCGCTCGTTCTGCCGGGCGAGCTGAGCGGCAAGCGCCTCGGCTGGTCGCTGAGCGACGACCTGGGTGTCGAGAAGTTCCTCATCGTGGCCAGCATCGAACGACTCGATGCCTTCGAAGCGGCGGCGGCCAAGATCCCGGCGGTCGCGCTCGGTGGCGGTTTGACCGCGACCCCGATCGCAGACGATGCCATCACGGCGCTCGTACGCGGCGTGACCGGCGTCGCCAAGATCGCGGATTCTTCTGCATCGGAAGCGCATCCGGATCTTTTCGCTCTGGCGCGCCGTTTGGCAGCGGACAAGCGCGCCAGCGGGAGCATCTGGTTGCACGAGCTCAGGGTGGAGAAACGGGGCTCGTAGCCGGCCGTAGTCGGTCAGGAGGCCGATCATGCCAGGCCCATACTTCGCATCACCCCGCCTCCGCCATGGGGCCGGCGCACTCCGACACGCGGCCGGCGTCCTCGGCAGCCTCGCAGCTGCGCGCCGCGTCGCCTGCATGGGAGCCCTGGTGATCGCAGCGTGGGGCGGAGCGTGGACAGCGTCGCTGGTGACCGCCCCCGCCCGGGCGGAGGAGACCTCGCTCGCACCCGCTGCAGCTCCGGACGCGTCCTTCGACGCCTTCCTCGCCGTGCTGGAGAAGGAGTTCGCCACGGGCGAAACGCGCTACGCGAGCGCGCGCTGCGACAGCGCCGTCGCCGACTGGGAGCGCACCCTCGCCCGACGACCGGATGCGCTCTGCGAACGCCTCGAGGCGCTCGGGACTCTTCTCGCCGATCAGCGCCAGTTCGCCACCGCAAGACCCGTGTGCCGCCGCCTCCTCGAGTTGCGCCGGAAAATGTCAGGGGAGGTTCCCGCCGTGTCTCCGGCGTATGCGCTCCTCGTGCGGGTGGAGCGCGGGCTTGGAGATCTGGCGGCGGCACGCAAGCTCACCGAGGAAGAGCTCGGCATCCTGCGACGGGGCGCGGCCGCAGACACCGCGGTGGCGCTCGCTTTCTACGGTCTCGGCAAGATCTGCTACGACCAGCATGATTACGTCGCCGCCGAGGACGCCTATCGACAGACGCTCGCGCGCTTCGAGTCTACTTCCCCACCGGACCACAAGATGGTTGTCTGGTGCCTCAACGATCTCGCCGACACCCGGCGCATCGCGGGCGATTTCGTCGCCGCGGAAAGCCTCCTCGTTCGCGCCGTGGCCGTCTCCGAGGCGCACTTGCCCCGCAACAGCGGCCACGCCCGCCTCCTCAACAATCTCGGTGCGCTCTACTGGGACCTGGACCGGCTCGATGAGGCCGAGCGCCTGTACCGCCAGGCGCTGCGGATCAGCGCCGCCGATCCCGCGGTGAAACCGCGGCGTCTGGCGACGGCCCACTTGAACCTCGGAGTGCTCACCCGCGACCAGGGCAAGTTCGAGGAGGCGGAGCCCCTCCTGCGGCAAGCCCTCGAACTCGCCCGCCTGAGCGTGCGGGTGCCGGATCCCGCCGGATTCGTCTACTTCTTGAACGAGCCGGCCAAGCTCTACGCGGCAAGCGGGAACTGGGATGAAGCCATCCGCCTGTGGGAAGAAGCGCTGGGCATTCTCTCCCATCTCGAGATTCCGCACGAGATCTACCACGCGCAGATCCTGAACGACACCGCAGAAGCGCTGCTGGCGCGGGGCGACAAGAGCCGCGCCGAGGAATTGTTCAGACAGGCACTGGAGAAGCGCGAGCGCATCCTCGGCCGGACCCACCCGGAGGTGGGAGTCACGCTCGTCGGTCTGGCGCAGGCGACGGCCGGAAAGAGCTCTGCGACTCCAGAGTGCCAAGAGCTGCTGACAAGGGCGCTCGCCATCCTGGAGCCGAGTGCGGCGTCGCCCGAGGCGGAGGCCGAGGCCTGGGCGCTCGAGGCCCATCTCGAGCGCAGCCGTGGCGACTCCAAGGCCGCGATGCACTCCCTCGAGCGGGCGCTGGCGCTGGTCGAGGAACTCCGCCCCCGGCGCGGCGGTGGGGATGCGTCGCGCATCCTCTTCCTGCAGCGCTTCGCTGATTACTACAACGACATGATCGCCTGGCTGGTGGAATCGGGGCAGACGGACGAGGCCCTCGCCTATGCCGAGAGGATCCGCGCCCGCGTCCTGCACGAGCAGCTCGCCGCCGGTCGGGTCGAGCCGCTGGCCGGGGTTCCGACCGCGACGCGGGGCCCCCTCGAGCAGCGCGAGCACGAGGCGCGGCGCCGGATCACTCGCATCCAGCAGGACATCAATCTGGCACGGGCAAATTGGACGGCGACGGATCGCGACGGTGTCGCCCGGATCGCGGCGCTCGAGAAGGAGCTGGAAGCAGCACTCCGGGACTACCGCGAGGTCACGGAAGAGATTCAGGTGCACAGCCCCGCCTGGCGGAGGTTGCTGCAGCAGCGCGACGCAGGTTTCTCTGTCCAGGTCATTCAAGAAAGGCTGCTCCGTCCGGATGAACTCCTCCTCCTCTACCAGATCGGCACCGCATCGAGCTTCCTCTTCGTCGTGCCGCCGGCTCCGGGCGAGGTCGAATGTCATGCCCTGATGCTCGCGCCCGAAGCGGCGAAGGCGGCCGGCGTCTCGCCAGGGTCGTTCGGCAGCGAAACGCTGGCCGCGCTGGTGAGCGGCAGGAATGCGATGGAACGGCCAGGGAGCGTCGTCGGCGGCATCGTGCGCCTGCGCAAGGTGACCGGCGCGGTGCCCGTCGCCGCCGAAGCGAAGCCGCTGCCGGCAGCGCAGCGCCTCGAGAAGAGCCATCTCTTGTGGAAGACCCTGGTGCCGCCCACGGTGTGGAAGCGCATCGTCGAAGCGTCAGAGGTGGTCATCGTTCCGGATGGCAGTCTGCACCAGCTGCCCTTCGAGGCGCTCGTGGTCGAGCCAGCGCCCGCGTCCGATCCGAGCTACTGGCTCGACGTCGGGCCGCCCATCCGCTACACGAACTCCATCACCACGCTCCTCGATATCACCGGGCGCGAGAGCAGCAAGAATGCCTCTCGGCGCGTGCTCACGGTCTGCGATCCGGTCTTCGACCCGAAAGAGGTCGCGTCGCTGACGGAGGATGCGAGCCCCACCGAAGTGGCGGCGAGCGGCGCCTCGGCAGGCAGCGTTCCGACCGGTGGCGTTTCGACCAGCAGCATGTCGACGAGCAACGTCCCCGACGAGGGCGAGTTCCTGCTGCGCGGCGCGGGCTTGCCCCGCTTACCGGCCACGGCACGGGAGAGCGAAGCCATCCAGAAAGCCTTCGGGCCCAAGCGAGTCGTCTGCCTGCGCGGCCTGCAGGCGACGGAATCCCGCGTCGCTGCCGAGATCGCCACGGCGCGTTACGTGCACATCGCGACGCATGGGATCGTGGACGAGAGCCACGACGACTTGCTGGCGGCCCTCCTCTTCACCCCGCCGGCCGCGGGGGCGAAGAGCGCCGCGGAAGACGGCTGCTTGCACCTTTTCGAGATCTACGAGCTACCGCTCGACTGCGAGCTGGCTGTGCTCTCGGCGTGCGAGACCGAGGCGGGCCGCCGCATCCAGGGCGAGGGCGTATTCGCGCTGTCGCGGGGCTTCCTGGTGGCTGGGGCGCAGCGGACCGTGGCGAGCCTCTGGCCGGTAGCGGATGAATCCACCGCCTTGCTGATGGCCGACTTTTTCCGCCGTGTCGCCGCGGCCGAGGCAGCTGGAAGCGCCATCGATTACACCGGTTTCCTGCGCGACGCCAAACGCGCGCTGCGCCGGCAGAGTCGCTGGTCCGAACCCTTCTTCTGGGCGCCTTTCGTGGTGAGCGGCGTTCGGTGAAAGGAAGGGAATCCGTGCCTCGCGGGAAAACAGTGTCAGCCATGGGACGACTCGAAGCATCACCACCGCACATCACCTTTCCCCCGGGGAGGCCGATCATGTACAGAGCGATTCTCGTAGCGTTACTCCTTTCCGGTTGGGTCTCCGCTGCGTCTGCGCAAAAGCGAGTGCTGATCGACGAGCCCGTCGACCGGCCCACGGCGTGGACGAGCTTCTGGATCCCCTCCACGATGTTCTTCACCGCGCGTTTCGTGGCAGATGGCTCGGAGGTGACCCTGGACTTCCGGGCTCAGCTCCGCAAGACAACCCAACCCAATCAGCCCCTGAACCAGTCGATCGAC
>DASRJW010000127.1 GCA_035649275.1 Candidatus Krumholzibacteriia bacterium | reverse complement strand
CGGGGGGCAGAAGATGTCCAAATCGCTGGGCAACTTCTCGCTCATGGAGGATCTGCTGCAGCAGTTCGCCCCGGACGAGCTGCGCTTCTTCCTGTTCTCCACCCATTTTCGCAGCCAGGCGGAGTATTCGCCTGAGCGCTTGGCCGAGGCCCGCGCCGGCTTCCAGCGCCTGCGCGATGCCTTGCTGCGCCTGCACGAGGCCGTGACCGTCGCCGGCGCGAGCACGGCTTTGGTGAGCGAAGCGGGCGTGGAGCTGCGCGCCGCCGCCCGTCGCTCGGCCGACGAGTTCGATGCCTGCATGGACCACGACTTCAACACCGCCGCAGCGCTGGGCAAGATCTTCGAGCTCGTGCGCCTGTTGCATCGATTCCTCGACACCCGGTCCGCCGGCCGGGATCGCGCCGTGCTGGACGAGGTGCGCGACACCCTGGAAGCGCGGCTCCGCCTCCTCGGCTTCTTCGCCGCCGGGCTTCCTGGGTCGGCCGCGGAGCCGGCGGTTCCGGCCGCGGTGGAAGACCTGGCGCGCCGTCGGCTCGAGGCGCGGCGGGGCCGCGACTGGTCCGCCGCGGACAGGCTGCGGCAAGAGATCCTGGCCCTGGGCTATCTGGTGGAGGATCGCCCGGATGGCTATCGTTTGAAGCGCCCGTGAGCGCCCAGTGCGAAGGCACGAGACGGATGCACGACCACGAGCCGCACGAGAAGGACTGGGCGCAGGGGCACCGCGCCTGCAGCCGCAGGCGCTGGGTCACGGCGGTGCTCGTGCTCGCCGTTCTCGGCCTCGTCTTCGCCTGCAACAAGAAGCCGGAGAAGACCCCGGAGACGAAGCCGGCCGAGGTGCCGGAGAACGCCCTCTTCGTGCGCCACATCTTAGTGCGCTACGCCGGCACGACGGGCGCCGAGCCTTCGGTGCACCGCACCAAGGCGGGGGCGGACTCGCTGGCCCACGAGCTCCTGCGGCGGGCCCGCGCCGGGGAGAACTTCGCCGAGCTGGCCAAGAAGTACTCCGACGATCCTTCCGCGACGGAAGGGGGCGAGATCGCACCCCTCGAGCCTGGGGATGCGCCGGAAGCCTTCCTGCAGGTGGCGGCAGCGCTGCGGCCGGGAGAGATCTCCGAGGTGCTGGAAACCTCGATGGGCTACCACATCATCCTGCGCCGCGACATCCGTCGCTGCACGGCGCAGCACATTCTCATTCGCTACAAGGGCGCGGTGAACTGCCCGGACTCCATCGTCCGCAGCCGCGCCGAGGCGCTCACCTTGGCCGAACGCATCCTCGCCGATGTGCGCAATCCGGAGGGCAGCTTCCCGGTGGCGGCCATGCTCTACTCCGACGACACGCAGACCTCGAGGCTGGGGGGTTACCTCGGCACCTTCATGCCTGGCCAGATGGACCCGAACTTCGACAAAGCGGCCTTCGCCCTCCAGGAGCAGCAGATCTCCGACATCGTCGAGACTCCCTACGGCTTCCACATCATCCGCCGCATCCCGGACCAGAAGATCCGTGTGGCCCACATCCTGGTGACCTACGCCGGGGTCGGTCAGCTCATCGAGGTCCAGCGCACCCGGGATGCAGCCCTGAAGCGGGCCATGGATGCCGACTTCCGCGCCAAGCAAGGGGAGGACTTCGCCGCCTTGGCGCAGCAGTACTCCGACGACGAGCCCACCGCGAAGAAGGGCGGCACCTTGCCGCCGTTTCGCGCCGGCCAGACGGTGCCGGAGTTCGAGGACGCCGCCTTCCGGCTCAAGCCGGGGGAGGTCTCGGACGTGGTGGAAACCATGTTCGGGTTCCACGTCATCAAGAGGCTCTGGTAGGAACCTCCCCGCCCGTGGGCTCGGGCCCCCTGCCCTCGGCCCCGGAACGGCTCCAACCACGCTTGGCCACGATGGTTACGCCGAGGCCCCCGGGACCGAGCTCGGGTGCTCTCGAGCCCGCTCTCCCCAACGGGCCCAGGGGAGCCAAGACTCGGGTCCTTTCCGTCTCCCGAGGGGGAGGCTTCCCGAGGGGGTCGAGGGGGGTAGAGGTGGCTTGACTTGACTCGGAAGTCCTCATAAGATGTGCGTTTGCAGAAACGCGGGCTGGGGCCAGCTTCGACCGTTTCATCTCCTTCATCATTGAAACAGATCGGGTGAGTGCTGCCACGGTGGCGCGCA
>DASRJW010000126.1 GCA_035649275.1 Candidatus Krumholzibacteriia bacterium | reverse complement strand
CACGATCTCCTGCACTACTCGTACCGCGACATCGGCCATCACCTGGGCAAGATCGATGGCCTGACCAGTCTGGCGGCGATGCAGATGCACGAAGCAGGAGCCCGCAGCGTCCTCCCCGGCTTGGTGTTGCGGCCACCGCTGGAGTTCCTGCGCGTCTACCTGCTGCGTCGCGGCTTCCGCGACGGCATCCCTGGACTCGTCGTCGCCGCCCTGCACGGCACTTACGTCTTCCTCCGCTACGCCAAGCTCTACGAGCTGCGGCGCCGCGACCAGAGCGAAGCACCGCCGCCTTGAAACCTCAGGCACCTGCGGACGCCAGGCGCGCCCGCGACACCGCCTCGATGCGATCGGCGACGTGATCCCAGGAGTAGCGCTCCGCCTGCGCCCTGCCTTGCCGGGCCAGACGCTCGCGCAGGGCCTGGTCGCGGCAGAGCGCGAGCAGGGCGCGGCGAAAGAAGAAGGGATGCCGCAGGCGGACGACGAGGGCGGTTTCGCCGTGCGCCGCCAGATCCTCGGTGCCGGCACGGGTGCAGACCACGGGCACGCCGCTCGCCATGGCCTCCGCCACCGTGTTGTTCCAGCCGGCGCGACGTTCCGCCGAGAGGAAGAGGTCGCAGCTCGCGTACAAACGCGCCAGCTCGTCTTGCGCGCGGTTCCAGTGGAATTCGTGGGGAACGGTGCATTGCAGCTGCGACGCTGGGTTCTCCGCGCCTCCCGGCACCGCATGATCGAAGAGCACGAGCTGCACCGGATGCGCCAGGGTGCCGGCCCATGCCGGAGCCCGGTGCCGTAGCGCCGTCGCCAGGCCTTCGACGGCGCGCACGGCCAGGCCGGCGCCCTTGCCGGCTCGCGCCCAGCGGCCGAAGACGAGGACGCGGAACGGTTCGGGAGCGGCGCGCGGCGTCTGCCGCGGCTGGAAGCGATGGATGTCGACGCCGCCGATGGCGGGCTCGGCGTGCACGCGATAGCGCCGCCACAGGCGCTGGCCGAGGCCGCTGGAATTCGCCAGCAAGGTCCAGCCCCGATGGCGGGCGATCGCGCCCCCCGGAAGATTCTTGTGTACGCAGTAGAACAACTTGAGGCGAGCGGTCGCCGCCGCGAAGGGCTCGATGAGCTCCGGGGACGCCGTGAGCAGCACGGCGTGACGCTGGGCAGCGAGCGCGCTCAGCGGCTGGACCTCGCCGCGGTACTCCATCCAGGTGGGCGGGGCGCCCTCGGGGTGGTAGAGGACATAGCGATGCCCGCGCGCCACCAGGACATTGCCGATCTCGAGGAAGCGCCGCACGCCGCCGAAGACGTGCACGTGGGGGAGCAGCACGCCGAAATCGAGCCTGCCGTCGGTGTGGGGCAAGAGGAGATCCCCTCCCGCCGGCAGGTTAGCATCTGCAGGGGCGGGGGCTGGGGGCGTTGACCCTGACCTGGTGGCGCGGCTACCATCTTGGGACGCCTTCCCGCGGGTCCTGGCCCGGTCGGGCCTGATCTCGTTCCTGATCCCTGGATTCTTGAAGACGCGGGCGCCTCGACGATGCTTCTCGCCTCACACCAGTGGTGCCCCCGCCTGGCGGCGGCTTGGCCCGGCCCGCTGCCGTGGCGCCGTCGCGGCGCGGCAACTCCTTTCGCTCGCCTCCTCCTCGCCCTGGTCGGCTTCGGCGCCCCCCTTGCCGTGGGAACCGTGCCGGCGGCGGCGCAGCCGGGGAGCGTCGGACAGTGGGGCGCGCCGATCGCGTTTCCTTTCGCGGCTTCCCACGCGGCGCTCCTGCGCGATGGCCGCGTTCTCCTTTGGAACGATCTCGGCGCCCTGCCGCAGATCTGGAACCCGGCGAATGGCACCTTCGCCAGCGCGGCGGCCCCGGGCGCCCTACCGGGCGGGATGGCGCAAGCGAACCTCAAAGATGGACGGCTGATCCTTCTCGGCGGCGTCGCGCCCACGGATTCGGGTCTCGCGACGGTGTGGCGCTACAACGTCATCGGCAATGTGTGGCAGTCCTTGCCGACCTTGATCACGGGGCGCGACGAGGCGACCGCGGTGCTCCTCGGCGATGGCCGCGCTCTGGCGGTGGCGGGCGACGTGGCCCCCAACGCGGCCGCGGCGGTGCCGGAGCTGGCGCAGCCCGGCTCGAACTGGGTGGGGCTCACGAATGCGTCGCGCTCGCTGCCGCGCCGCCCCTGGTGCTTCCTGCTCGCGAACGGCATGGTGGCCGTGGCTGGCCCCGAGCGCACCACGCGACTCCTGGACGTGACCGGGAACGGCGACTGGAGCGTGGTGAGCGACATGCTGTTCGGCGCGCGCGACGGCGGCACCGCCGTGCTCGTTCCGGGAGTGACCGACCGGGTCATGAGCCTCGGCGGGCGCAGCCCGGCCACACCGACCTGCGAGATCATCGACCTCAGCAATGGCCTGGGCTGGAGGGCCACCGCCTCCATGTCCGCGGCGCGTCGTCACCATCAGGCCACCATCCTGGCCGACGGCAGCGTGCTCGTCACCGGGGGCACGTTGATGGGGGACGAGCTGCAATACGCCGTCTACGCCGCGGAGCGCTTCAACCCGGTGCTGGAAACCTGGACGGATCTCGATTCCATGGCGGTGCCGCGGCGGAACGGCTCGGTGGCGCTGCTGCTCCCGGACGCGCGGGTGCTGGTGGCCGGTGGCGGTACGGGTGAGGCGGGCTCGGAATTGCACGCGAACGCGGAGATCTTCTCCCCGCCGTATCTGTTCAAAGGCGCCCGTCCGCTGATCACCGCGGTGGCGGACTCGATGGTGTATGGCGACAGCCTCACGGTCAACACGCCGGACGATTCCATCGCCGCTGTGTGGCTGGTACGAGCCGGCACGGTGAGCGCCGGCTTCAACGCCGACCAGCGCGCTCTCTCGCTCGGGTTCCTCCCCCATGTGGGGAACGTCCGCGTGGCGGCGCCGAACGACCACGAGGCAGCGCCGCCGGGACACTGGCTGCTCTACCTTGTGCACAACTCCGGCGCTCCGTCGCTGGGACGCATCGAGCGGCTCGTGGACCTGCCGCCGCCGCTCAACCTGCCGGTCATCACCTCCTCACCGTCGCTCACCGCGAGCCTCGGCTCCCAGTACGTCTATGTCCCCACCGCCACCGGCCCGGGGCCGATCACCTGGAGCCTGACGCAGGCGCCGGCTTGGCTCATCGTCAACAGCGCCAACGGCATCGTCACCGGGATCCCGACGGCGGAGCAGAGCTTCGCCGTCACGCTGCGGGCCACGAACAGCTCCGGCTTCGTCCAGCAGAGCTGGAACATCACCGCCACCGGCACGGTGCGGAAGGTGATCGCCATCGGCAGCATCTGGCGCTATTTCAAGGGCACGACCAACCCCGGGAGCACCTGGGCCAACCTCGGCTTCAACGATTCCTCCTGGCTCCAGGGGGCGAGCGGCTTCGGCTTCGGCGACAGCGACGACGCCACCGTGCTCACGGACATGCAGAACAACTACGCTACCGTGTACACGCGGCGCGCCTTCACGGTGTACGAAGTGCAGTCGGTGACCCGGATCGCGATCCTCTACGACTACGATGACGGCTTCGCCGTCTACCTGAACGGGACCCGCATTTTCGACCGGGGGGCGCCGGCGACGATCACCAACACCAGCCTCGCCACCAGCTCCCACGAGGCGATCCACTCTTTCGAGCGCCAGGAGATCACCACCCCCGCCACGCTGGCGCTGCTCCAGGAGGGGCAGAACGTCCTCGCCGTCGTCGGGCTCAACAATACGCTGGGGAGCAACGATGTGACCTTGCGCATCGAGCTCGAGCTCGTCGGCGGTTCCGATCTGCCGGTGGATGCACCGTGGAGCGAGGCAGGCAGCGGCGACTGGGTGTTCCCCAATCCTTTCCAAGACGGCACCCATTTCCGCTTCGGCTTGCAGCGCGCTGGCGCGGTGCGGCTCGAGCTCTTCGACGTGCGTGGCCGGCGGCTGCGCACGCTGCTCGCCCCCGGCCTGCTCCCGGGGATGCAGCACCTGCAGTGGGATGGCCGGGATGAGGGTGGCGAGGGTGTCGTTCCCGGCGTGTACTTCTATCGCTTGCTGACGCCGGATGGCGAGCGCCGCGGCAAGCTCGTCAAGAGCAGCATCGTGGCGCGCTGAGCAACGCTACCCGCTGAGCAACGCTACCAGAGGTCGGGTGTCGGTTCCGCGGCGAGGCGCTTCTCGATCACCCGCGGGATCACCATGATCTTGAGGAGCTCGTTGGCGCCCTCGCCGATGCGGGCGAGCAGGGCGTCGCGCAGGTGGCGCTCGATGCGGGAATCGCGGACGTAGCCGTAGCCGCCGGCCAGCTCGATGGCGCGCTCACCGACGCGGACCGCTGCTTCGCTGGCGGCGACCTTGGCGATGGCCGCCTCGGCGGCGTAGTCGAGGCCGCGGGTCTTGTCGAGAGCGGCGGCGTAGGAGAGCACCCGCCCGGTGTGGATGTCGATGAGCATCTCGGACAGCTCGCGCTTGGTATTGTCCAGATCGATCAGGCGCTTGCCGAAGAGCTGCCTCTCGTGGGCATAGCGCAGCAGCTTCTCGTACGCCCCCTGAGCCACCCCCGTCGACCAGCCGCCCACCGTGACCCGACCACCGTTCAGCATGTGCATGGCGTACTTGAAGCCGTTGCCTTCTTCGCCCACCAGGTTCTCCGCCGGCACCCGGTAGTCCTCGAAGACGAGCATGGCGGTGTTCGAACCGCGCACTCCCATCTTTTCCTTGATGGGTTGGATCTCGAAGGTCCCGGCCCAGCCGGGCTCGACGACGAAGGCGGAGAGACGGTCCGCGGTGCTGTCGCGGGCGATGATGAAGAACACCTGCGCCGAGGGGCCGTTGGTGATCCAGTACTTCGTTCCCGACAACAGGTAGGAATCGCCGTCACGCCGGTAGGTGGTGCGCAGGGCCCTGGCGTCGCTGCCCGAGTCCGGTTCGGTGAGGCCGAAGCAGCCGATGAGCTCGCCGCGCACGAGACCGGGCACGTAGCGCTGCCGGAGCGCCTCGCTGCCGTAGCGGTAGATGCCGTCGGCGGTGGTGCCGTGGATGGCGACGCCGAGGGTGAAGCCGGCATCGGCCTTGGCCAGACTCTCCAAGCCCGCCACGGCATAGGTGAACGCTGCTCCGAGGCCGCCCACATCCTCGCCGAATTGGAGCGCCATGAAACCCGTGCTGCCCAGGGCGCGGAAGGTGTCGGGATCGAAGGTCTCCGCCTCGTCGTGCGCGGCAGCGCGCGGCGCCAGGCGCTCGGCGGCGAAGCGGTCCACCGTCGATCCGAGGAATTCGATGAGATCGGCGTGCTGGGGATCGCCGGCGTGCAGACGGCCCAGGGCGCGCTTCTGATCGTGGATGAAGAAAGGCATGGCCGGTTCGCCCCCGCTCCTCGAGAAACGCGGTCTCGATTTGCGCAGCAATCCCTGGACCGAGAACCGGCACGGGACTCGGCGGACCAGGAGGGCCGATCGCAGCGCGCCGCCCTGCAGGCAACCTGCGGGAGCCTAGCACAGGCCGACGGGCGGCGGCGATGGGAGGCCGTCCCGCGGCGATGGGAGGCACGGTCGAGCCGCGGCGGGCGGTCGCGATGGCATTGAGAAGGAAGGCGGCTTGAGGCTAACCTTCCGGGTTTCATCGCGACGGGTGCGACACGACGCCGCGCCCCGTGCAGGTTCCCATCCTTCCTTCTTCCCGGGACCGGTCACGACGCGAGCGGGCCGCGGCGGCAGCCCGTCGCGCCTGCGGCGTTGCGAAAGGTGGAGATCCATTGCGCCTCACGAGACTGGGCCGCTGGTTGGATCACCCACTGACGCTTTGCGTCCTCGCCGGGGCGTTGTACGCGCTGGCGTTTCCTCCAGTGCACGCGGGTCCGCTGGCGTGGCTGGTGTTGTTCCCCTTCGTCCGCGCCATGCGCAGCCTCCGCACCTGGCGCCAGGCGGTGCTCTACGGCGCCCTCGCTGCCGTGGTCATGTGCGCCATTGGCTACGCCTGGATCGCCGACATGGCGATGCGTTTCTGGCGTGCGCCCTTGCCGGTGGCGGCGCTTCTCCTCCTGGTCTACGCCAGTTTCGGTGAGATCAACTTCACTCTGTTCGCTTTGATCCTGCAGCGCTGGCGCGGGCGCTTCGAGCGCTGGCCCGCGGCGGCGACGGCCTTGTTGTATACGCTGCTGGAAGAGGTGGTGCCGAAGGTGTTCCCCGACACGCTGGGTTCGACGCAGGGGAACATGCCGTTCCTGCCGGCGTCCGCGGCCCTGGTCGGGACCTTCGGGCTCTCCTTCCTCCTGGCTTGGTTCGGCGCTTGCCTCGGTTGGTGGGGAGGTGGCGGCGTGAGCCGGCGGCGCCGCGCCATGGAACTCGGGCTCTGCTTGTTGTGCGTCGCCCTCCTGTGGACCTACGGTCTCCGCCGGCAGCGCCTCATGGCGGCGTTGCCGGTGGAGAGGCAGCTTCGGCTCGCGCTCGTACAGACCAATATCGGCGACGCCGGTGTTTTCATCGAGGAGTTGGGCAGCAGCGGCCGCATGGCGAGCCACGTGATCGGACGCTACGCCGCCATGACCCAGGCGACGGTGAAGGAACAGCGTGCCGATCTCGTCGTCTGGCCCGAGACGGCGGTGCCGGTGACGCCACGGAACGAAGCCTTCGAGCCCGTGCGCGCCCTGGTCCGTAGCCTCGACGTGCCCCTCGTCTTCGGCGGCTATGATTTCCAGGTGCAACGCACCGGCACCTGGCGGGTGTACAACACGCTCTTCTGGATGGATTCCCGCGGCCGGGTGCGCGAGCGCTACCACAAGCACAACCTCTTGCCTCTGGGTGAGCACATCCCGTTCGCCGAACGCTTCCCCGTTCTCCTCGACCTCATCCCCAACGCCGGCGAGTTCTCCCCGGGACCGGGCGCGCGGGTGCTGGAAGTGGAAGGCGTGCGCTACGCGCCCCTCATCTGCTACGAGCTGCTCTTCCCGCGCTACGTCCGCCGTGGCGTGCGTCAGGGAGCCGAAGTGCTCCTCAACCTCACCAACGACTACTGGTTCGGGAGCTACGCCGAGCCCGAGCAGCACCTGTCGCTGGCGCGCATGCGCGCCTTCGAAACCGGCCGGCCCATCGTGCGTGCAACCAACACCGGGATCTCGGCGGTGATCGATGCCGACGGGAGCATCCTGGCGCGGACGGCGCTGTGGCAGCCCGAGGTGCTGCGCGCTACACTGCCGCTGCACACGGCGACCGTGACGCCGTACGTGCGAGCGGGGGAATGGGTGGTGGTGGCCCTCGCTGGGTTCGCTTGGGGTCTGGCGGCTCTGCTCTGGAAGTTCGTCCCCTGAACTCGTCGTTCCTCCCCGAGGTCGCAGGTTCCATGGCGCGCGGATGGGCACGAATCCGGCTCGTGGTTCTCGCTGTCGCGGCGCTGCTGGCCTTCGCAGTCGCCGTCCCCCGCGGGGGCTGGGTCTTCGACGATCACGTCCTCATCGAACGCAATGCCGACCTGGCGCGGGCCGATGTCTGGTGGGCCGCCTTCGGACGGGACTACTACGCCAGCAGCGAAGCTCCCGGTGTTTCGGGCTATTACCGCCCCCTCGCGGTTCTCTGCAACGCCTTCGACGTGCACGTCTGGCGCGGCCGGCCGCAAGGTGCGCACCTGACCAACTTGGTGTTGCATACCCTGGCCACGCTCGCCGTGCTTCCGGCGCTCGCCGCGCTGGGCGTGTCGCCGGCAGCCGCCTGGTGGACGGCGCTCGTTTTCGCCGTGCATCCCGTGCATGCCGAATCGGTGGCTTTCGTCTCCGGGCGCGTGGACGTACTCGCGACGCTCTTCGTCCTGCTGGCGCTCGGCGCCGCGGGTGCGCGGCACCGCTGGGCCTGGCTCGGCGTCGGCGCTGCGAGCCTGCTCGCCTTTCTTTCCAAAGAGAGCGCCATCGTGCTGCCGGTGTTGCTGGCCCTCGTCTGGTGGGTGCAAAGGCGTGCGCCGTGGAAGGAAATCGCCGCCCTCGCCGCCGCGCTGGCGCTGGCGCTTGTCTTGCGTGCGGCGGCGCTCCCGTCGCTGTTGCCGACGACGGCGCAGGGAGCTGCCGCGGCGGGCAATCTGCTCCTGCCCTTGCAGAGCCTCGTGTTCGTTCTGATGGCTCTCTTCGCCCCCGTGGCACGTCTCCTCGTCGAACCGGAGCCGGCGCAACTCGGGGTGGCGTGGGCGGCGGCGGCGGTCGTCGTCGCGGGCGCCCTCTGGGGCGGAGCCTTGGCGCTCCGGCCGCGAGCGCGCCCCGCCCTCCGTTGCGCCGCACTCGCGGGTTTCGCCGCCCTGCTCCCGGTTCTCAACTTGTTGCCGCAGGAGACGCGCTTGTCCGAGCGCTTTCTCTATCTCCCTTCCGCTTTCTGGCTCGCACCGGTGGGTGTTCTGGTGGAGACTGCCTGGGAGCGGCGCGGCTGGTGGCGGCGACTCGTGCTGGCGGTCGCGACGCTGGTGCTGGTGGGGCTGCTCGTGATCTCTTCCTGGCGCGCCCGCCTGTGGCGTGACGACCTCGCCATCTGGCGACAAGCGGTGCGCGAGGAGCCAGAGCGTGCCGCTTTCTGGGACCGTCTCGGCCTCGCCCTCACCGAGCGCCGCAGTTTCGGCCCGGCGGAAGAAGCGCAGCGGCGCGCGGTGCAGCTGGATCCGCGCAATTTCAACGCCTGGCACAATCTCGGCGTCCTCCTGCAGGCGAAGCGCGACACCCAGGGCGCCATGGAAGCGTACCGCCGGGCGCTCGCTCTGCAACCACAGAGCGTCGCCACCCACGTGTACCTGGGCCGTCTCCTGATGGCGGGACGCGATCTCGAGGGAGCCTACGCCGAGTTCCAGGCCGCTCTGCAGGTCATGCCCGAGAACTTCGAGGCCCTGCGCATGGCCGGCATGGTGGCGCTGCGGCTCGAGGACTTCGCCGCTGCGGCGCGCTATCTCGAAGCAGCGCGGCGTCTGCAGCCGGACAACCCGGCGATCCAGAAGGCGCTGGAAAGGCTGCAGCAGCGGCAGCAGCCGTGAGTGCCGCCACATTTCTCCGGCTGCAAGGCCCAACAACCCCGATCGGCCGCGCCGGAATGGCCTTCGCCACCACCTCCCGCATCCAGGCGTGGGGAGGCGAGCGGTGGGGGCAACGGCACGGCCCCCGCCACCGTACAAACCGTACACAGGGGCGGTGCTACAATCGCGCCTCCCCATCCTCGATGGTCCGTGGAGCCGCATCCGACGGAGGAGATCGTGAACAAGCTCGTCAGGAACCTCGGTATCGCCGTGCTCGTCGGAGGGGCCGCGGCGGCAACACCGTCGCCGGGCCAAGAAGCCGGCAAGAGCAATGCGCCCGTGGTGGAGAGCAGCGAGACCCCGGGCGAAGAAGTCAGGCTGCAAGCGAAGGAGCTCTGGCGTCGCGGCGGCGAGGATGACGACGTCCTCTTCGGCCTGGTGGCGGGACTGGTCACCGACCGCGAGGGCAACATCTATGTGCTCGATGGGCAGCTCTCGACCATCCATGTCTTCTCGCCGACCGGGGAGCACCTGCGTCAGATCGGTCGGGAGGGCGAGGGCCCGGGAGAATTCCGCAATGCCAGCGACCTGTTCCTCGGTCCGGGCAACGCGCTCGGGGTCGTGCAAGTCTTCCCGGGACGGATCGTCAAGCTCGGCCTCGATGGCACACCCGCCGGCAACTTCGCGCTTCCGGAGGTGGCGGGCGGCGGCTTCCAGCTCGTCTTCGTCGGCCGCGGCCTGCCCGACCGCGTCGTGCTCGCCGGAGCGCAGCAGCACACGCAGGACGGCAAGCAGAACCAGGTGAGCTACCTCACGGCGTTCGATCCCCAGGGCAAGCAAATCGCTCGTTACCACGAGGAAAACGCGGAAACGCGCTTCGGCGGTATGAAGTTCGTCGAGAAGACCTTCAGCAACTTCCAGCGCCGCTGGGCCCTGGCGCCGGACGGCCGCGTGGCGTCGGCGCTCACCTACGACGACTACCGCATCACCCTGTGGAATCCCGATGGCAGCCCGAACCGCGTCATCGACCGGCCAAAGTACGCGCCCTTCGCCCGCACCGGCGAGATCAAGAAGCGCTTCCAGAAGTTCTTCGACTCCATCACGCGCTGGAACCCGGGCTCCACCTTCGAGGTGAGCCCGACGCACGCGGCCGTCGCCGACCTCCGCTTCGCCGAGGACGGCAGCCTGTGGGTACTCTCCGGGCGGGGCATGTGGGAGCACGAGCCCGGCGTCTTCGCCAGCTA
>DASRJW010000125.1 GCA_035649275.1 Candidatus Krumholzibacteriia bacterium | reverse complement strand
TCGACGAGGACGATGTTGTCGACGACTGCGCCTTCGCCCACCGTCGTCGGCTGGTCGCCATCGCAGGGCGAGAAGCCGCCGTCGGCGAAGAAGGCGATGTAGACGCAGTGCGAGCCCGGGCCGTACTCCGACAGGGCCAAGCTCGCGAACTCACCGTTCGTGTTCAGGCCGTCGGCCTGATCCTCGAGGGTGCGGTAAAAGGCCGGAGACTGGCTCGGCGCGGTATTGAAGTTCACACGAGCGTACGACAAGCACAACGAGTCGGTCTCGATCTGCAGGAAGTCGAAACCGGCTTCGCTGTCGACGATGTAGTCCAGCGACAGCGTCGGGGTCCCGGCGCCACCCACGTCGGTGTAGGTGATCCGGATGCCCTGGTACCAATCGTTGTCGTACCCGTCCGAGTCGGTGCAGCACACGTTCCCGTGGTAGCCCACGGCGAACGAGTTGCCCGTCATCCCCGTGGCGGTCGTGAACCCTGTCTCGAGGTGCCAGTACTGGACACCATCGTTCAGGATGTGGTTGTCCACGTGTGTCCAGCCTGCCTCGCTGCAGGGTGCGCCGGTGTCGAACGTCCAATCGGCGATCCACACCGTGTCCTGCAACGCTTTCTGCGGCGCGGGATTCGTGCCGTCGACGTCGCCGATGAGATCGACTTCGACGTCCGGCTCGGACACTTGCTGCACTTGGCCGGCCGGCCGCGCGAGAGCGGCACCCGCCACGAGGAGCAAGCCGCAGAAGCAGGCGAAGGAGATACGCCAGTATCTCTTCATCTTCTCCCCCCTAAGACATGAGAAACGAGGAACTCGATTCGAAATGGTGAGAACGGGGCCCCGGAACGAGGCCAGACCTTCAGGGAATCACGGCTCGATTCCCTTCCCCACCCCCTTTCCGGGTCGAAGGTCCAGAACGCTTGGATGAACCAAGCCGCCCGTGCTCCGCAGAGGTCGGTGGGCGCGAGCCCCGGGCACTCGTGCTGGATTTGACGGGAGGGATGCTATCAGCCCCTGGTGTCCACTGTCAAGACAGTGTCAGGCTGCGCATCTCACCGCGATCATTCGACTTCGGCTTCTGGTGGAGAAGTGTCCACGCTGGCGTCCACTTTTTTGAGCAGTCCGAGAGCGCGTGGATAGCGGTACCTCTCAAGGTGCAGCGCCAGCAAATGGTGAAGGATACGCCCGACTTGCCGCCTGGCCTCGACGGTGGTGGAGGTCAACCCGGCAACCTCGGGGTCCGCTTCCAGTCGCAAGAGCAGCTCGTGCGCCGCTGGTGGCAGGGGCAACCGTCGGGGGCTGTGCGGCTGGCACCGGGAGCAAACCCAGATTCCCTCCGCCGCATCGAGCTCGCCGCCCGTGGAGGGCGGGCCGGCGCAGAGACGGCAAGCCCCGAGCTCGGGAGCGTGGCCCAGCCGGTCGAGGAGAGCGAGCTCGAAGCCGTAGAAGCGGAGCACCGCCGCGGCGCGATCGGAGCTCCCCTGTAAGGCGGCCAAGAAAGCCAGGACCTCGTCCAGGATGCCCTCTTCCGGGGCTCCTTCGGGCAACACGCGCTCCAGGATCTCGAGGGCAGCCCAGGCCACCGCCATCGGCTCCAGCCGGCCGAGTGCCCCGATCCAAGGCCGGACGAGGGTCACCTCGCGCAGGTTCCCCAGGTCTCGCCCGGGTCGGAGGGTGAAGACGAAGTCGACCTCGTTCCCCGACTCGAGACTGGCCCCGGCACGGCTCTTCGGAGCGCGCACTCCCCGACCCACCAGGCGGAGGCGCCCATGGCTGCGTCCGAGGACGCTGACGATGGCGCTCGTTTCCCGCAGCGGAAAGACCCGAAGGACCAGGCCACGATCAGCCGCCAGCATGTCCAGCTCCTGGGTGGGAGGAGAAACCGCGGCAGAGCACCGTCTCGCGGCGGCAAGCACGAGGAGCACCAGGGAGACTGCCACCCGGAGCGAGACGGCGGCGGAGCAGCGTCACTCCCTGGCCCGCTCCACCGTGGCCGGCGTGGACAGCTTCTCGGCCCGCACCAGGACCTGCGTGATGCGACGGCCGCGAACGCCGCGGATCACGAACTCGAGCCCGGAGTCGGTGAAGCGATCTCCAGGGGCCGGGATCTTGCCCGCCAGTGCATAGAGATAGCCCCCCAAGGTGTCGTATTCGTCCGCGGGCAGGTGCACCTGCAGCTCTTCGTTCAATTCGTCCAAATCCACCTTGGCGTCGACGCGATACGACCCGTCCTCGAGCAGCGTCAGCAAGGGTTGCTCCTTGTCCGATTCGTCTTGGATCTCGCCGACCACCTCTTCGATGACGTCTTCCAGGGTCACGAGTCCCGCGGTCCCACCGTACTCGTCCACGACGATGGCCAGGTGCCAGCGCTTCTCCCGCATCTCCGAGAGCAGCTCGGCCACGCGCTTCGTCTCCGGCACGAAATGGATGGGCCGCAAGATCTCCTGCAAGTGCAGCTCGTGCGCGCGGTCCAGGCTGGCGACGAGATCCTTGAGGTGCAGGAAGCCGACGATGTTGTCGATGTGGCCCCGGTACACCGGCAGGCGCGAGTGGCGTTTTTCCTTGAGCAGCGCCAGGACCTGCGGCATGGGCGTGGACTCCTCCACCGCCACCATGTCGATGCGCGGCACCATGATCTCTCGCACCACGGTTTCACCGAGCAAGAAGACGCGCTGGATCATCTCGCGCTCGTCCGCATCGAGGACCCGCGGCCCGTCGCCCTCGGCCTGCACGCCTTTCCACTCCGTGGCGAGGAAGAGCGCAGCGTGCCGGGCCGCCGGTGGGTAGAGCCGCGCCAACGCCGCTCCGAGGGGCCGCCGCAACGGATAGAGCACCAGATAGAGCGGCACCACCAAGGCCGCGGCGGCGCGGCAGTAACCGCGCGGCGCCGCCTCGGCGCAGCGCTTCCACAAGAGCAGTCCGGCCACGAGGGCCACGGTGTCGGTGGCGAGCACGGCGACCCGCGCCTTGAGCGGCGGCAGCCCGCCGAACCCCGCCGCCACCACCGCGTCCAGCGCCAGCACCGAGACCAGGCCGCAGGCGAAAGCCCCGAGCAACCAGGCGGCGATGGCGCTGGTGGCGTCGCGCAAGATGAAGGCGGTGAGTGCCTCCGGTTCGGTGGGATGCTGGCGCTCTTCCACCAGCCGCCCGAGGGCGACGAGGCCGGCGAGGGCGGCACCATAGAAAGTGGAAAGGGCGACGCCGAGGAGGAAGAGCGGAATTCCGAGCCCGACGGTCATGGTGTCTCCTCGTCCCGGCCGGAGTTCGGTACCAGCGGTTCGAGCCGCCTCCAGCCGGTGCGGCGCGCCAGCCAGCGCAGCTGTGGCACCTCGGCCGCCCGCATGCGCCGGGCGTCTCCGGGGCGGTGATGGTCATGGCCCTGCAGGTGCAACATCCCGTGCAAGGCCAGGAGGACGAGCTCGCAGCGCAGCGGGTGGCGGCGCTCTCGCGCCTGCGCTCGCGCTCGCGGCATGGAAATGTAGAGCTCCGCTTCCGGCGCCAGGGAGCGCCGGCGCCGCCCGGGTGCTCCCTCGCCCGGAGCGGCGTAGAGGAAGGAGAGCACGTCCGTCGTGCGGTCGCGGCCGCGATACTCCCGGTTGAGCCGCCGCAGCCCCGCGTCGCCGGCCAGGACGAGCTGCACCCGCAGTCCCGCTGGGGAGAGGCGGCGGGCGAGCGCCACCAGCACGGCTTCCGCCTGGGGCGGCGTACGGATGCCCGGCACGCGGACGAGGTTCAACTGCACGGCGTCGCCTCCGACTCCCCTCCCTTCCGAGAGTTGCCGGCGAAGGCGAGGATGATGCGACGCACCAGCGGGTGCCGCACCACGTCCGCATCGGTGAGATAGACGAAGGCGATGCCGACGATCCCCTTCAGGATGTCCTGCACACACACCAGACCGGAGCGCTCCGGTTGGGGCAGATCGATCTGGGTGATGTCGCCGGTGACGACGGCGCGGCTGCGCGGCCCGAGCCGGGTGAGGAACATTTTCACCTGTGGCAGCGTGGCGTTCTGCGCTTCGTCGAGGATGACGAAGGCGTGGCGCAAGGTGCGGCCGCGCATGTAAGCGAGCGGCGCCACCTCGACGACGTGACTTTCCAGGGCGCGCTTCAACGCTTCGTCCCCCATGAACTCCTGCAGGGCGTCGTACAGCGGCCGGAGGTAGGGATCGACTTTCTCCCGCAGATCTCCCGGCAAGAAGCCCAGGTTCTCGCCGGCTTCCACCGCCGGCCGGGTGAGGACGATGCGGTCCACCTCGCGCCGGCGCAGCGCCGCCACCGCCGCGGCGATGGCCAGGTAGGTCTTCCCCGTTCCTGCCGGGCCGATGGCGAAGACGATGTCCAGGTCCCGAAGGGCCCGCACGTAGTCCCGTTGCCCGAAGGTCTTGGGCGCCACCGCTTCGCGGTAGCTGTTGACCAGGACGGGCTCGCCCGCCAGGGCGGCGGGCGACTCGGCGTGGTCGCGGGTTTCGATGGCGTAGCGCACATCTTCCTCGGAGAGAGCTTTCTTCTGCCGCACCAGCTCGATGAGGCTGACGAAGAGGCGTTTGAGCTCCTGGACCTGCTGTTTCTCCCCGCTCAGGATGACCTGATCGCCGCGCACCACGACGCGGCCCGCGAGGGCGTTCTCGATCACCCGCAGGTTGCGATCGTTGCGGCCGAGCAGATCCACCGGTTCGATCCCGGCGAGCGACAGGACGTCTTTGCTTTCCGCGGCGGGTTCGCGGCTCAAGAGTTCGATTCCTCCTCTAGCGACGCGGCGCTGCCGGCACGGCGGGCGGTCTCGCCCCCCGGGGCGGGCGCCTGGATCTGCAGCGACAGCTCGCGCAGCTGCTCCGGGCCGATTTCCGACGGACTGCCGTCCATGGGGGAGGTGGCGCGCTGCGTCTTGGGGAAAGCGATGACGTCGCGCAAGCTCGTTCCCCCGACGAGGAGCATGACCAAGCGGTCGAGGCCGAGGGCGATGCCCCCATGCGGCGGGGCGCCATACTCGAAGGCCTGCATGAGGAAACCGAACTTGCGCTCCAGCTCCTCCTCGCTGAGACCGATGCAGCGCATCACCCGGCGCTGCAGCTCCGGTTCGTGGATGCGGATGCTGCCGGAACCGAGTTCGACCCCGTTGCAGACCAGATCATAGAGCTGACCGTAGACCACCCCCGGGTCGGTCTCGAGCTGCCCCAGGCACTCCGGTTCGGGGTGGGTGAACATGTGGTGCGACGGGGCCCAGCCGGTGGGCGTGTCGGCGGGCTCGAAGAGCGGAAAGCGGTGCACCCAGAGGAAGTGCAGCCCCGGAGCGCGCTCCACTTCCAGCAGCTCGGCGAGCTGCACCCGCACCGCTCCGAGGGCGCGCTGGGCCAGGGCTGCCGCCCCGGCCACGAAGAGCAGCAGATCTCCCGCCCGCGCTCCGGCTCGTTCCCGCAGCGACTCCACCTGGGCAGGGCCGAGGAATTTGGCGATGCCGCCGCCGGCGGCGCCATCGGCTTCGACACGACACCAGGCGAGCCCTGCGGCCCCCATCTGCACCGCGACCTGGGTCAGAGCGTCGAGGTGCTTGCGCGAAAGCCGCGCCCCGCCGGGAGCCACGAGGAGGAGGACGCGCCCGCCCTGCTCGATGGCGGTGCGGAAAGCGGTGAACTCGCTCTGCCGGAGGAGCGCGCTCGCGTCCTGCAGCTCCAGGCCGAAGCGCGCGTCCGGTTTGTCGCTGCCGTAGCGCTGCATCGCCTCGTCGTAGGTGAGGCGCGGGAACGGCCTCGCCGGCGCCGGCAACCCGGCGGCGGCGCACATGGCGGAGACGGTGGTCTCGCTGACGGCGAAGACGTCCTCCTCGGTGGGGAAGCTCATCTCCAGATCGATCTGGGTGAACTCGGGCTGACGGTCGGCGCGCAGATCCTCGTCGCGCAAACAGCGGGCGATCTGGAAGTAGCGATCGAAGCCCGCCACCATGAGCACCTGCTTGTAGATCTGCGGACTCTGCGGCAAAGCATAGAACTTTCCGGGATGCAGGCGGCTGGGAACGACATAGTCCCGCGCCCCTTCCGGCGTGGTGCGGATGAGCAACGGCGTTTCGATCTCGACGAAGCCCAAGGCATCGAGCGCCTGGCGCGCCGCCAGCACGGCGCGGTGCCGGAGCAGGAGGCTGCGTTGCAGCGCGGGCCGCCGCAGCTCCAGGTAGCGGTAGCGGAACTTGAGCTCCTCGCTGGGTTCGATGTCGCTGTCGATGGCGAAGGGCGGCGTGCGGGCGCGGGCGAGGATGGCGAGCTCGCGCGCCACCACCTCGATCTCGCCGCTCGCCAGGTTGCGGTTGACCATCTCCGGCGGCCGGGCCCGCACCACACCGCGCACCGCGACGACGAACTCGCTGCGCAGCTGCGCCACCTTCTCTGCCAGCTCCCGGGTCGGCGTTTCCACCACCACCTGGGTCATACCGTAGCGGTCGC